>URDK01000025.1 GCA_900546485.1 uncultured Eubacteriales bacterium | reverse complement strand
GCACCTACTTAGGGTTATCTCTGTATGGCGTCGAACCGCGCGAACCGTGGGTACAATTCGGCCCGCAACTGGAATTGGAACGACTCGTCCAATCGGAACGCGAACCTCGGTTTCCGCCCCGCCTTGTAGGTTATTACGTCATTCGCGGCTACGGCTTCGAGTGCGTGTCCTTGTTATACTTCAAGGGAGAGGTAATCCTTCGCCTTGTCTCTGACGGCGTAAAAACAGTGACGAACCTCCGGCTCGCCCTCTCGTATTGGGAGGCCGGGGCAAGTCTACAATGTGGGTATAAACCCGCGTCATAGGTGCCAAGCCGTTTCTGAAAAGGAAAGGATGCCACGATGACGAAATTCCCCTTATTTATTAAAACCGCGCAGAACATTAAACACCCGCCGATCCCACCTATCATGCCGCTTGCCACCTATGAGGAGGCGGTCGGCTACGAGAGGATAAAGGTCGGCTACAAGCAAGCCCTAAGAGGGCAAAGAAAGTACACCCGGGAGGCCGTCAAGTACGATCTTTTCCGGGAGAAGAACAACGTCGACCTCTGGCGCGAGCTCAAGAGCTCAAAGTACACGCCGGGCCCGTATCACTTCACCGTCATCACGGAGCCGAAGCGGAGAGACCTCTCCATCCCGAAGCTCCGCGACAAGGTGGTGCAGCTCGTCATCCACGAGGAGCTGCAAAACATGTTCCGGCCCGTGTTCATCAATGGCTCGTTTGCTTGCCAGTACGGGAGAGGCCCGATCCGCGCCGCCTTCAAAGTGCAGCACGACATGAGGGTCGCCCGTATGAAATGGGGCGACGACGTGGCCGTCATCAAGATCGACGCCCGGAAGTTCTTCTACTCCATCGACCGCGACCTGCTCAAGAAAATTCTTGCGAAGCGGTTCAAGAAGCTCAAGAAGAAGCGCCCCGACATGTACGGGGATCTCCTTCGGTTTTACCGGCTTCTTTGCAAAGTGATTGACAGCTCGCCGGAGGGCGAGAGAGGCATCCCACTCGGGAATGTCAGCTCCCAGGACTTCGCGAACATCTACCTCAACGAGCTCGATCAATTTTGCGTCCGCTTCCTCGGCGCGAAGCTCTATACCCGGTACATGGACGACATTGTCATTATTGCACCGAGCAAGGAGATCGCCCGGGAGTGGCTGGCGAAGATCAAGGAGTTCCTCCGCGTGAGGTTACACCTTGACACCAACAAAAAGACAAAGGTTTTCTATATGCGGCAGGGCGTGAACGCCTACGGCTTCAAAATCAAAGCCACCCACTTAATGCTCCGCACCGAGTCCAAGCGACGGGAGAAGCGGCGTATTAAAGCGATGGTTCGGAAGTTGAGGGAAGGCAAGATCACGCGGGCGGCGGTCGTCCAGGCGGTCAACTCGTGGCTCGGGTTCGCTCGGTGGGCCAGCGCCTACAACCTCGCGAAGAAGATATTCGCGCCCTACCGCTTCATTAAAACGGAAGGAGCGATCCCTTATGGCGCAATATCTCGGAACCGTCAAGCTCGGCGGCTTCTACAACAACGGCGCAATCCTCAAGCGGCCCACAAGGCCGTGGCGTAATGATACGACACCGTCCGGCGCGTCTGCTGCTGGCGACATCCCCTCGATGTCCGGCAGCATGGCGAACTATACCTTCGGGAACACCCCCAGCGCAGACGCGAACAAGCTCCAATGGGTCAAGATCAAGGACGGAGACAAGACCCTGCTCATTTGCGACCGCGTCATCCTGGTCAATGTCTCGTGGGACGACTTGAACGGGCAGGGCTACGTCACCGGCAAGACCGTCACCATTGACGGGGCAAAATACAAGTGCCGCCTCCTCACTGGCGGCAGCAACTACCGGAACGGAGACACTTATGCGGGCGGAACTCCTACCAATAATGAGTGGGACAGGTTCATCACTCGCGAGGAAGTCATCTCCGGCCTCCCTGCTCCGGTCTCCTCCGACCTGGACAGCAACACTAACGCGACCGACCTCAACAGCGCTCACAACAAGTTTTGGAACTGGTACTATGTGTATTCCTGGTGCCAAGAGACCTACGCGGAGGGGGCGTCGTACCGCGCGGGCCGTGGGTGCAATTCGGCCCGCTACTGGGGTTGGCTCGCCTCGTCCCATCGGGACGCGACCCTCGGTTTCCGCCCCGTCCTTGAAATTCTGAACACTGACCCTCTGATCTCTGACAGTGACCGCAATCTCGGAGATAAGAACCAGAACTTCACGATCGAGTACACGGTCGACGACGCCGACTCCGGCGACGTCCTCGCGGCGACGGAGTCGATTGATGGGCGAACGACGAAGTCGTTCGCCCCGACGCGAAAAGCAAAAAACACCATCTCGATCAACATCCGAGAGCACTCCCTCGGGAGCCACACGGTCAAGGCCGTCGTAACGGACGGCCAGGGTGGAACCGCTACTCGGACATGGACATTCACCCGAGTCAACTCCGCCCCGACCATTTCCGGCTCGGACACCAACCTCGGAGACAAGAACATCGGCTTCACCTACAACTACACCGTCGACGACGCGGACGGCGACGAAGTCACGGTCGTCGAAAAGCTGAACGACGAGGTTCTTCGCACCGTCAACAATGCCCCCAAGGGCGAGCAGCTCTCCGTCTCTATCACTTCGGAAAAGCTCTACGCCCTGGGTCTCAATACGGTCAACAATCTCGTCATCTCGGCCAGCGACGGCCAGGGCGGCACGACCTACCGCCGCCTCACCTTCAAGCGGACGAACTCGGCCCCGGCTATCTCTGGACAGGACGAAGATCTCGGCCAGCAGACGGGCAGCTTCGCCGAGAAGTACACCGTCACCGACGTCGAGGGCGACAACGTGGTCGTCACCGAGTTCATCGACGACAAGCAGATCCGCAGCTATCAAGCGACACTCGGCCAGGAGGAGACGATCGAGCTCTCCCGCGAGAATTGGCTCACCCTCACGAACGGGGCGCACCAGCTCCGCGTCGAGGCCGTGGACGGCAACTTCGCGACGAGCGTGAGGGTTTGGAACTTCTCCAAGAAGGAGACGGTCATCGCCTTCCAGTTCGCCAAGCCGGAGGAAACCGACGCCCGGGCGACGAAGATCCTCATCACTCCCACATGGCACATTGAAGGATCGGCCGCCAAGGTCGAAGCGTGTAACAATGCCTTTGATGCCTCCCCGGCGTGGGAGGACATCACGGCGCAGGTCGCGATCAACCGGGTCTACAACTTCCTCAACCAGTCCAAGACCGCCGAAAAGTGGGGCGTGAATGTCCGCTTCACCATCGAGAAGAACGAGGGCTATGAGGGAGAGGTCTCGATCTCCGGGTTTGGAGGTGCTTACGAATGAACCAGAGCATGAAGTATCTGACCCCTAAGATGCCGATCACCGAGATCGAGCGTCAGAGGGCGGAAGAAGCGGAGGAGCAGAACATCGACCTCTATGAGGCGATCGCCGGTCTCTTCGAGGAGGTCATGGGGCTCACGGAGAAGGTCTCGAGCCTCGAAAGTAAGATCAAGCAGATTGAAGGAGGACAAGCAAAATGAAAGTGAAAGAGTACATGATTTCCGTCTATGCCGTTCTGGTGAAGAACAGCAAGCGCGATATTGAGTCCCTGCCCGAGGAGTACATCATCCCCGTCGCCGAGTATCTGGCGGCGCAGGAGGAAGGCACTCTCGAGCCGGAGGAGTAACGCCCCAGGGACACCCACCGAAGGGCCGTAGAGGCCCGCAAAACGGCCCGTAAAGGGCCGGTAGTAACCTAACCCACAAGAGGGCAAAAAGCACGGGAGGGGCGGCTATTCGTCGCTCCTCCCGTATGCTTTGAGCCCGCCCCCTTGCGTGTGCCGCTCCCGTGCTTCTGGGGGGCGGTTGACGCAAGCGAGCAGGCTCGGAAATGCTTCTAAGATTGGCCCGTTTTTTCTCAAGTATGCTGTCCCAATTTCTCAAAAAACTTGTCGCGCTACAGTGGGAGTCCATCAACGACACCTACATTGTAAAGATGGAAAACTTCATAGGGCAGTTTTTCCTTATATACCTTTTCGGCTGCATCCAGGCCCAGGTATACGGCCGCAGCGGCGCTGCGCTGTCCATAGCAAGCTCCATCACAGGCTGGATAAAATTTGACCACCTATCACAGCAGAAAAAGCAAATCCTTGCAATGCTGATCCTCACCCTGATCGGTACTGTACTTGCTTACGGCGGCATCATCGTCACCGTTGTGATAATTCTGCTGTATCCAATCTCGCTGACCATTCTCGAAAAAGCCGACATCCCCAAAAAATTCGTGCTCGGCATTTTGGCAAACGGCACCTTCACCTTCGCTCTGACCGGCCCCGGCAGTCCGCAGACGACAAATATCGTTGCGATGAACTACCTCGGCACCTCGTCCACCTGCGGACTCGTGGCCGGCATACTCGGCTCCATAGTGGAGCTGGTCGTGACACTGCTGGTGCTCAACACCATGATAAACCGCGCACGTGCCAGGGGTGAGCACTTCGCCTATCACCAGCTCGACGAGGTGTATTCGACCCATCAGGACCGGCCCGGCTTTCTGTTGGCGGTCATCCCGCTTATAGTGGTCTTTGTGCTGTTTGCAGCGCTGAAGCTGCGGATAGAGTACGCCCTCGCAGTGGGCGCGGTCCTGTCTCTGCTGATGTTCTGGCCCTTTATAAAGACGCCGAACATACTGCCGGTGCTCAGTACAGGCGCGCAGAACAGCATAAGCCCGCTCTTTACGGTTGGCTCGATAGTCGGCTTTGCGGGAATAGTTACCTCCACGGCAGCGTTTACCGATATCGTAAATGCCATCGTGCGCATACCTCTTCCCCCAGTTGCGGTGCTCATAATCTGCGTCGCCATAACCTGCGCGCTGACCGGCGGTTCCTCTACAGGCCTTATCGTCTGTCTGCCCGTCATGACGCCGATCTTCGTTGACCAGCTGGGGCTGGACCTTGAGCTCATACACAGGGTATCCACCTACGCGGGCACCATTTTGGACACGCTCCCCTACAGCGGCTCCATTTTGATGTTGCTGCCCATATGCCACATGAAGCTCAAAGAGGTCTACCCCGCCATGTTCGTGACGACGGTGCTCTCCACGCTCGCAGGCACCATAGTCATCGCACTTGTGATGACACTATTTCCGATGCTGCCCTGAACGGCTGCGTCACAGGCACACCACTGACTAGTGAAATGAGATAAGGGAGAAATAAGCAAAATGAATGAGAGAAATGTAAACTACGACGTACTGTTCACACCCTATAAGATAGGGAACGTGACTATCAAGAACCGCATCGGCATGTCTGCCATGGGTCTCTTTTCCACCAACACCGACGGCAGCCCCTCATTGTTCACCTCCGCGTTCTACGAGGAGAGAGCCCGCGGCGGTACGGGTCTTATCATCATCGGCGCCAGCATGGTTTCCCGCAAAGCCGCCAACGGCATCACCGCCATGTACTGGGAGGACAAGAGCGTCATCCCCCACCACACCGACATGGTTGAACGCATACACAGGTACGGCGCCAAGGCAGCCATTGCCATCGGCGTCGGCTCCGGCCGCCACGCCTTCCCCACCATGCTTGACGGACGCCCCCCTGTCTCCGCTTCCCCCATTCCCTACAGGTGGGACCCCAACATCAAGTGCCACGCCCTCACCGTAGACGAGATACACGAGTACGTGGAGGGCTATGAGAAGGCCGCCTATCGTGCAAAGTGCGCCGGATATGATATCATTGAGGTGCACGCCCACTGCGGTTATCTGATAGATCAGTTCATGTCCCCGCTGTGGAATCACAGGGAGGACGAATACGGCGGCAGCGATGAGAACAGGGCCCGCTTTGCCGTTGAGATTCTGCAGGCCATCAAGCGCGGCGCCGGCAGCGACATGCCCGTCATCTACCGCATCGCCCCCGATCACAGGGTCCCAGGCTCTCGTACCCTCGAAAACTGCGGTCCTACCTTCGACGTGCTGACCAAGGCCGGCGTAGACGCCTTCGACTGCGACGCAGGCAGCTACGACAACATCGACTACGTCTTCCCCACTCAATATCTGGGTGACCAGCCCCTGGCCTATGTCCTGCCCACCGTGAGAAAGCACACCGACAAGCCTCTTCTCAACGCCGGAAACCACACCCCAGAGACCGCCGTCAAACTCATCGAGTCCGGCAACTCCGATTTCGTTCTCTTCGGCCGCGGACTGATCTGTGACCCGGACCTGACCAACAAGCTGATGAACGGCGAGAGAGAAGACGTCCGTCCCTGCATGCGCTGCCTCGAGGAGTGCGTCAGGAGAACCGTGGACCGAACCACCAAGGTCAGCTGCGCTCTCAACCCCAGGGCTAATGAGGAGATGTTCTTCAACATCAAAAAGGTCGATCCCCCCAAGAACGTTGTCGTGGTCGGTGCAGGCCCCGGCGGCATGGAGGCCGCCCGCGTGGCCGCTCTCCAGGGTAACAAGGTCACCCTCTTCGAGAAGAGCGGCGTGAAGGGCGGCAATATGCTTGTGGCCTCCACCCCGGACTTCAAGGATCCCATCAAGGACCTGCTGCGCTGGTATGACGTGCAGCTGAGCAAGCTGGGTGTGGACATACATATGAACACAGAGATCCATGCCGACGACCCCGTTCTGGAGCAGGCGGACCTCATAGTCATGGCCACCGGTGCCAACGAGCTTGTGCCGCCCATTCCCGGCATCCACGGCGAGAATGTTGTCAGTGTTATCGACGCGCACATGAATTGGGATCTCGTCAAAGGTAAGAATATCGTTGTCTGCGGCGGCGGCCTCTCCGGCTGCGAATGCGCCTATGACCTGGCGAAGGAAAAGGGCATGACCGTCACCGTCGTAGAGATGTTTGAAAAAGTCCTCAACGGCGTGTTCACCATCAATGAGTTCTCCCTTAAATACAAGATGAAGGACTATCCCATCACCCTCCGCACCTCCTGCAAAGTCACCAAGATTGACGAGAAAGGCGTCACCATTCTGAATCAGGACGGCCAGGAAGAGCTTCTGCCCGCAGACACCGTTGTGACCGCTTTCGGTCTGCGCCCCAACGCCCAGACCGCAGAGGCCGTACGCAGCAAGTACCCCAAGAAGACCTGGATCATCGGCGACAGCGAAAAGATAGGAAACATAGGCAACGCTGTCCGCGGCGGTTACTATGCAGCTATGAGCCTTACCGACTAAAACAAACGCGCCGGAGAGGTCATTTGATCTCTCCGGCACCAAATGGAGGAATTAATAATGTTTGATCTGCATGGAAGAAACGCAGTAGTTACCGGCGCCTCCGCCGGACTCGGCCGTGAGATAGCCCTCGCCCTTGCGGGTCAGGGTGCCAACGTTGCTATACTCGCAAGGCGCGAAGAAAAGCTCAATGAGGTGGCTCAGGAAATACGCGTTCTCGGCGTAGACTGCCTCGTTGTCAAGTGCGACGTCACCGACAACGAGCAGGTAACTGCAGCCGCAGCTAAGTGCATAGATCACTTCGGGAAAATAGATATTCTTGTCAACAATGCTGGTGGCGGCCATCAGATAGATGCTGCGGAGGGCGATCTGGACGATTGGCTGAGCATAGCTGATCTCAACCTTAACAGCGTCTACCGCTGCTGCCGCGCATTTGCAAAGCACATGATAGATAAGGGCTACGGCCGCATCATCAACATAGCCTCCATGTACGGTCTTGTTGGCAGCAGGGGCACCAAAAACTCCCCCTATGCCGCGGCCAAAGGCGGCGTTGTGAACCTTACCCGCGCCCTGGGCAGCGAGTGGGCCAAGTACGGCGTCAACGTCAACGCCGTGAGTCCCGGCTACTTCAGGACCGAGGCCACCGAGGGCATGTGGGAGCTGGTAAACCAGATCGCCAGCGACAACACCCCCATAAAGCGCGGCGGACGTGAGGGCGAGATAACCGCCCCGGTCTGCTTCCTCGCCAGCGACGAGGCCAGCTACATGGTCGGCGTGACCATCCCCTGCGACGGGGGATATACTTGCATTTAATAGGAGGTAACTTGCAATGAAAGGTTTTTGCCTGTCTTCCAGCTTCCCCAACAAGGGGGTAGGCTGGCTTGAGATACCCAAGCCCGAGATTCAGAACCCATATGACGCTATTCTTGAGCCAGTCGCCGTCTCCCCCTGCACTTCCGACGTGCACTCCGCCCGTGCCAATATGGCAAGCGGCGACGCCGCCTCCAACCTGATACTAGGCAAGTCCGGCCAGAAGCGCCCGGACATCGTTCTCGGCCACGAGGCTGTGGGCCGCGTTGTAGAGGTCGGCCCTCTTGTGACGGACTTCAAGGTCGGCGATGTCGTCGCCGTCCCCTGCGTCACCCCCAACTGGCTCACGCTCGAGGTCCAGAGCGGCTGGTACCAGCACTCCGGCGGACAGGCCGGCGGCCGCTTCACCTCCCTGCGCGACCACGGTGTGTTCGGTGAGTATTTCCGTATACCTTTTGCAGATATGAACCTCGCCAGAATACCCGAAGGCGTCTCCCTTGCATCCGGCGTGCTTGCCACGGATATGATCACCACCGGCTTCAGCGCGGTCGAGATGGCCGAGGTCGGCTATGGAGACACCGTGGTAGTAATAGGAATCGGCCCTGTGGGTCTGATGTCCGTTGCCGGTGCTGCCCTGCGCGGCGCGGGCCGCATAATCGCTGTTGGCAGCAGGCCTATCACTCGTGAACTCGCCATCAAATACGGCGCTGAGACCGTGATCGACTACAAGGCCGGCGACGTCGCCGCACAGCTTGCGGAAGTCCTCGGCCCCGCCAAGGCAGACGCCGTAATAGTTGCCGGTGGGAGCGAAAGCACGATAAGCATGGCAATGGGCCTTGTACATGTCTACGGCCGTGTCGCCAACCTTCTGGGGCTCTCCAAGGAGGTGCTCATAAAGCCCGCTGACTCCGGCGCTTTCTGCGCGCACAAGACCCTGGTCGGAAACCTCTGCCCCGGAGGCAGGGTTCGCACCGAAAAGTTGCTTTCAATCGTAAAGTCCGGGCGGCTTGACGCCGACAGTCTTATTACTCATGAGCTGCACGGTTACGAGAGCATAGAGCCCGCTTTCGACCTCATGGCGAACAAGCCTGTCGACCTTGTAAAACCCATAGTCTACATCTGATACTCAAAAAATGTCCGCCCCCAGAGCATTCCGGGGGCGGATATTTCTTGCTGTACGCTTGTCAGAGCTCATATCTCCACCGTGTCGCCCGCGTGGAGGTAGGCGACGCGCTGGCCCATTTTTTCGGCGAGGCGTGCGTAGGAGGGCAGCCCGGTGCAGTGACCGGTGTAGTACATTGTTCCGGGCAGAGCCAGTAGGCGCTCAGCAACGCCGTCGACCAGTGCCTCGTCGACGTCTGAAGTGCCAGGCACGGCCAGGTGGAAGCCGCCTACGACGGCGTCCGGCGGGGCCGGATCAAACTCCGAGAGCCGGGAGAGGATGTTCACTATGCCGCTGTGCGAGCAGCCCGCGATGAGCGCGCGGCGCTCCCCCTCTCGGATGAACAGGTGCTGCTCGTGGGCGAAATCGTCCGGCGTCTCGCCGTCCGGGCCCAACAGCAGGCGGTTCGCACCCGAAAAGAGCTCGCGGCCGCGCACGCCCGAAAACAGCGTCAGTCCCGGAGCAAGGACGCAGCTCTCCCCCGTCTCCACGATCCTGCCGCTCCCGGCAAGGGCCGCGTCTATTCCGATGTCCTCCACCCTGCCGTTCCTGCGGCGGGCGTAGCGCGGAGCAAAGGCCCCGGCACGGACATACACCTTCGCGCGGCTGTTCGCCTCCAGGAAGGCGGAGAGGCCGCCCCCGTGGTCATAGTGCGCGTGCGAGAGCACGGCGAAGTCAGCCTCCGCGACGTCTATGCCCAGGCGCGCGGCGTTCTCGAGGAACAGGCCGCTCGCTCCACTGTCAAAAAGCAACTTTTTCCCGCAGGCCTCGACCCAGAGGCTCAGGCCGTGCTCAGCGCCCACGCCCTCCCGGGCGCAGTCGTCCACAAGGCAGCTTATTTTCACGCACTCGCCCCCTCAGCGGATGATGTCCCGGATGAAGGGCGCACGCTCAGGGCGCTCCGAGCCTATGGTGTAGGCTTCGGCCAGCCGCTCTGCGGCCAGCCTCGCGCTTGCCTCGTCCTTCGCGTGGATGGAGGCCAGGCTCTCCCCCGCCGCAACCGCGTCGCCGACCTTCTTGTGCAGCACCAGGCCGACGGAGAGGTCTATCTCGCTCTCCTTGGTCGCCCGGCCGCCGCCGAGATGCATGCTCACGAGGCCCACGCCGGTGGCGTCAATATGGTTTACATAACCTCCAACAGGTGCGGGCGCCTCGAGCACCACGGGCGCGTGGGGCAGCAGCGAGGGGTCGTACACCTCGCGCGCGTCGCCGCCCTGGGAGCGGATGAAGTCCGCGAACTTCTCCAGCGCCGCGCCGCTTTTGATGCTGTCCATGAGTTTTTCGCGGGCCTCGGCCTCCGTTGCGGCCGCGCCGCTCTCGGTGAGGATGCACGAGCCGAGCGTGAGGCAAAGCTCCAGCAGCTCGCCGCCGTATTCCCCGCGCAGCAGGGCCAGGGCCTCCGCCACCTCGAGGGCGTTGCCGACGGCGTTGCCCAGGGGCTGGTCCATGTCCGTTATGCAGGCCACGGTGCGCCGGCCGTTGAGCTTGCCTATCTCGACCATCTCGCGCGCGAGCTCGCGGGCCTCGGCCTCCGTCTTCATGAAGGCCCCGCCGCCGCACTTGACGTCGAGTACGATGACATCTGCGCCTGCGGCCAACTTTTTCGACATGATGCTGCTCACGATGAGCGGCATGGAGCGCACGGTGCCCGTCACGTCGCGCAGGGCATAGAGCTTCTTGTCCGCGGGGTCGAGGTTTGCGGTCTGGCCAGCAATGGCAAAGCCCGTCTCCTCCACCTGGCGGAAGAAGCCCTCCAGCGTCAGTCCGCACTTGAAACCCGCGAAACTCTCGAGCTTGTCCAGCGTGCCGCCCGTATGACCGAGGCCGCGGCCGGACATCTTTGCCATGCGCACGCCCTGAGTGGCCACCATGGGCAGCAGGCAGAGCGAGGTCTTGTCGCCCACTCCGCCGGTGGAGTGCTTGTCGGCCTTCACGCCGCTGATGGATGAGAGATCCAGCGTGTCGCCGCTGTGGACCATCGCCATCGTGAGGTCATAGGTCTCGCGCCGGGTCATCCCGCGCCAGACTATGGCCATCAGCAGCGCCGAAACCTGATAGTCCGGCACTGTGCCCTGGGTGTAGCCATCTATGACAAAGCTTATCTCCTCCGTCGTCAGCTCGCCGCCGTCGCGCTTTTTCGCTATTATATCGGTCATCAGCATGGTGATCCGCTCCTTTATCTGATAGGTATCATCATTTTACCATTTTCACCACGGAAAGACAACGTATTTGCGCCCGTTTATGTACCTTACCACGTCCCCGGCCCAGGCCGGGACGCGCGCGTCGTCCGCGGGAAGGGCAACAAGCAGCCGCCGCCCGTCGTGCGTCGAGAGCGTGCCGTCCGGCGAGCTGTACCAGATAAGACCGTCCTCCGGCTCAGTCTCAGGCTCCGGCTCATGTTCCGGCTCCGCGGCGGGCTTTTCCGGCTCGGGCTCGGGGACGGAGGGCGCGGCCCCCGCCGGTGCGGCGTACTCCAGCCTCTCCGGAAAGCTCCGCAGGGCAGAACGCGAGAGGCTCCGTCTGAGCGCGATGCGCCCCTCCCCTGCGGGCGACATCACGCCGAGATAGCCCTCTCTCCCCCCGCCGTAGACCGAGAGGCGCACCACGCCGCCCGGGTCCGACGCCTCCGCCTCGAACACCGTCAGGCAGCCGCGCTCGTACGCCCTCAGGCTGCCGCACTCGCGCCCCTCAAACAGTACCGGACAGCTCCCCTCCATACCTCGCACCTCCGTTTGCAGTATTGCCCATGTGAGACTATGCTCCGCCTGGCCGGTATATTCCCCCAGCGGGGTAAAAATTATTGACAAACGATAATTCGCCTGCTACACTGGCATTAGATAATTATTGTTTTGCGATAATTTCAGGAGGTGTCTGCCTTGACTGAGAGCAATTTCAGAAAGTATATCGTCCTAGCCGCGCTGCTGGGTGCAGCGGTATGCGCGGCGGCGGCTGCGCTGCCGGAGCTGACGATACTGCTATTCAAGCTGCCCTGCGGTTTCTTTGTGGACCTGCTCTGGGAGCTGGCCATGACGGGCAAGGGCTGGCGCATTTTCGCCATCGTGCTCTATGTGCTCGTCTGCCTCATCCCGGCTCTGGCGCTGCTCCTGCTCTCGCGGCGGCGGAAGCCTTACCGCGAGGACTGGCTGCTGCTGCTCATGAGCGCTGCGCTCTTCATATTCATAGGCCGAGCACTGAGCTCGCACTGGGACATATATTCGACCTGTGCGCAGATGGGGCTGCTGTCCGTGCTGGTGGCATGGCTGGTGCTACGGCTGCTCAGGTATTTCAACGCCTCGGACGACGCGCGGCTGGTGAAGCTCGCGCGCATCGCCGTGGTGCTGCTGGGGCTGCTCTTCGGTTTTGTGGCGGGCTGGACGCTCATCGGCATGGCGGCTGGGCTCCTTTCCGGCTTCCAGTTCTCCCTGCTCGCGGACGGCCTGTCCGGCGCCGCGACGGTCGTGATACTCATTTTCGGCTGTCTGCTGGCCCTGAGGCTCATAAACACGCTCGGTCCCGACGGCCGGATAACCGACGAGACGGTGGCCGAGGCCGAAGGCTTCTATCGCTACAGCGTAAAGGCGCTGGCGTCCATAGTGCTCATCAGCATGGGCGCGGACCTCGCAAAGCTCCTGCTCATAAAGCTCTCAAACGACAACAACGTGAACGTCAACCTGCCCATTCTCCCGCTCATCTTTTGCCTTGCGGCGCTCATCGTCTCGCGCTTCATCGCCGCGCACAAACAGCTGCGCGACGATAACGACCTCTTTGTGTAATGGCCATCCGCGTACATCTGGAGGATGTCCTGCGCGAGCGGGGCATGACCTCGAAGGAACTCTGCGCCAAGGTGGGAATCACCGAGGCGAACCTCTCCATCCTCCGCTCGGGCAAGGCCAAGGGCGTGAGATTCGGGACTATCAACCGCATCTGCTACTACCTCGACTGTGACGTCGGCGACATCCTGAAGTTTGACGGAAATCTTGAGGAGGACGAATGATGATGGGCAAGTACAAGTTTGGTCTCACCGGCGCGCGCTGCCTCATCCTCTGCGCCGCAGCGGCGCTCATCGGCTGCGCAATATACCTGTTCTCGGTCTCACAGGTCGAGGCTGCGCTGGAACAGCGCTGGTTCCCCTTCGCGCAGATTCAGGCTCTGACTGCCGGCATCGACGGCGAGACGCCGGAGAGCGTCTGCCTGGTACTGGCCGCGCTGCCGGTGTTCGGCTTTATCGCACAGCTGCTCCGGCATAAGTTCAAACCGGAGGACCTGCTGCTGCTCTCGGCCGTGCTGGCCGCTGCGGAGGTGCTGCTGGTCAGGAACGGCTCAGGAGCTCTCAGCTCCGTGAGCTTCCCGGTGAGCGCGCTCATCTACTGCTTCTCCGTGCTGCTTGGAGCCAAGCTCATCTCAGCGCACAAGAGGCTGCGGGATGAAAACGAAATGTTTATTTAGGAGAAACGACATGAAAAAACTCTCTATTGTGCTCATACTCACCCTCGCCCTGGCGCTCTCGGGCTGCTCCATGCTGAGCGAGGACACTGCCCCGGCGCAGGATGACAGGCTGGTCGGCATCTACATCACGACGGAGTATATCGACACCTTCGACTTTGAGGCCTATTTCGCGGCCAATGCCGCGGAGCTCGTCGAAAGCGGCGGCGGCGAGATATCCAGCGAGGACGTGGCCAAATACTCCGAGCGCATCTACGCCGAGGTCACGGACGGCAAGGCCAGCTTTCCCATCGACGGCATACCTTTCATCGCCGCGCACTTTGAAGACGGCGGCGAGAGCTACGTCGGCAGCGACTACGGCGACAAGCTCACGAACGTCCACATGAGCATCAACGTAGCGGACAACACCGATACCTATGTGCTCTCCGGCGAGCTCTTCGCAAACCCCTCAGGCGGGCCGGTCTCGTTCTACTGCAACCCCGTCTACCAGCAGGAAGACGGCCGCATCTACCTCGTCCCCGGCCAGGGTACGACGGGGGATACCGGCACCATGAGCCACAGCATCTCCGCCAGTGCGGAGAGTGGGGACAAGGACGAAAGGGATTACAGTATAGAGCTTACGCTCTCCGTAACCTGCCGCTATCCCTCGGACAAGCTCGCCGTGCTGCTATACGCCGCCGACGGCTCGCTCATCAGCTGCACGGAGTACGCGCCCGAGGACATGCCCGAGACGATAGACGCCGGCGGCGCGGCCTGGGCGGTGTTCGAGGACTACACCCGGGACTACGCCGGCGAGCCTCAAGTGACCCGTCAGCTCATAGCCGCCGGGGACGACGAGGGCTTTCTGAGCCTAAGCCTCGAGGATGGTGAGAGCTTCTACACGCCGCGCACCACGACTTTGACCGCTCCCGGCTCCGGACAGACCTGACCGCCCGGGATATGGCGTCCGCAGGACGAGAACCGCATGTTTACGAGGAGGAACGATATGAAAAAGCTCTCTATTGCACTCATACTCGCCCTCGCCCTGGCACTGCCCGGCTGCTCCATGCTGCGCGAGGAGGAGGCCCCGGTCTGGACCGACCGGCTGGTCGGAATCTACATCACACCGGAGCACGTGGACACCTTCGACTCTACAAGCTACTTTTCGGACCACGCCTCCACGCTGCTCAACGGCGGCGAAGTATCCCCCGAGGACGCGGCAAAATACTCCGAGCGCATCTACGCCACGAACAACGGCGGCCGTGACAGCCAGGTCGAGTTTCCCCTCTGGGGCATACCACTCATCTCCGCGCGCTATGAAAACGACAGCGGCGGCTTCATCAGCAACGAGGGCAACGAATACATGGAGCACGGCGGCCTGGACCTCTCCGTCACCGACGAGGGCGAGAGCTGTGAGCTAAGCGGTACTGTCTATATAGACGCACGCAGCCGCGTCACCGTATTCTGCAACCCCGTCTATCAGCAGGAAGACGGCAGCATCTACCTCGTCACCGGCCAGGGCATGGTCTTCAACGGGACAGGCGCAACGGGCTACACCCTCTGGGAGGAGAGCGACGCCTACGGCGACGTTCCGGCCTGGGGAATGAGCATAGAGCTCGACATCACGCCCAAATACCCCACGGAAAGCGTCGCCGTGCTGCTCTACGGCGCTGACGGCTCCCTCATTAGCAGCACCGAATACGAGCCGGGCGAGATGCCGGATACGATAGCCGCCGGGGACGCCGCTTTTGCCATAGTCGAGGCCTACACAAGTGACAGCTCCGGCGAGACAGCGGTGGAGCGGCAGCTCCTCAGCCCCGGCGAAAGCTTCACCACCCGCACCCTTGCTGAGGGCGAGAGCTTCTATGCCCTGCACACCACGGTTCTGGAAGGTTCAAGCTCCGTACAGGATTGACCTTGATGCCAAATGTCGACTATAATTGACCTGTATCAGTTTTTAACTGGAGGTAAGCAATATGGACGCAAAAGCCCGCTCGCGTGCGCTCAGGCGGGAGCTTGAAAGCCGCTTTTTCCGTGGGAATGCTCCGGCGCTCATCGTCTCCGTTCTCTGTATGCTGCTGCTCACCGGCGTCAACCTTGTCACGGCCTGGCTCATGCAGAACATAGTGGACGTCGTCGCCTCCGGAGGAGCGGGTATCGGGAAAATCGCCCTCACCTTCGCCGCGGCCTTTGCCGTCTTTATCGTCGCTTACGACGTACAGCGCTACACCTGCGCGGCCTTCATCCGCCGCGCCGTCGTGCAGTACAAAAACTTCGCCTTCTCCGGCATACTCGAGCGCAGCGTCAGCTTCGTCTCCAAGGAAAACAGCGCCAAGTTCATCTCCATACTCACAAACGACGTGGCTTCCATAGAGACAAACTACCTTGCCATGATCTTCACCCTGGTCATGGAGCTCGCGGGCTTTGTCGGCGCGCTCATAATGATGCTCTGGTACAGTCCCATCCTCACCGCCGCGGCCGTCGTACTTGCGCTGCTGCCCGTGGCCGCCTCGCTCATCTGCGGCGGCAGGCTCGCAAAATGCGAGCAGGAGGTCTCCGCAAAAAATGAGAGCTACGTCGAGGCAGTCAAGGAGAGCTTCGCCGGTTTTTCCGTCATCAAGAGCTTCAAGGCAGAGGGAAGCGTAAGACGGATGTTCGAGGACGTCTCCGGCTCGCTCGAGGATGCGAAATACGCCCGGCGCAAGACCAATGACCTCGTATACATGCTCGCCGCGGGCGCGGGTTTTCTGGCGCAGGTGGGCGTATTCATCGCCGCCGCGCTGCTCGCCGGGAACGGCTATGCCATCAGCGCAGGCGTCGCCGTGGCCTTTTTGCAGCTCATGAACTTCCTCACCTCGCCCATCTCCACGGTGCCGCCCATTCTGGCGAACCGCAAGGCCTCCATAGAGCTCATGGACAAGCTCGCCTCGCTCATGACCGAACCGGGTGAGGCCGAGGGCCGCGACGTTCCCGCGGAACTCCGGGAGGGCATCTCCATCGAAAACCTCGGCTTTGCCTACGCCGAGGGTGAGCCGGTGCTCCGGGATGTGAACCTGAAAATCCCCGCGGGCGGCAGTCTCGCCATCGTCGGCCCCTCCGGCAGCGGAAAATCCACGCTATTGCAGCTGCTGCTCGGCCATCACAAGGGCTACGAGGGCAGCATACGCCTGGACGGCGCGGAGCTGCGGGACATCTCCGCCGCCTCGCTCTACGAGCTGCTCTCCGTCATCCAGCAGGAGGTCTTCATTTTCAACAGCTCCATAGAGCAGAACGTCACCATGTTCGGAGACTTCCCGCCCGAGCGCGTAGAGGCCGCCCTCGAGGGCGCAGGGCTCTCCGGACTCATCGCCGAGCGCGGGCTGGACTTCGTCTGCGGCGAGAACGGTGCGAACCTCTCGGGCGGCGAGAGGCAGCGCGTGTCCATCGCCCGCAGCCTCCTGCGCCGGACGCCCGTGCTGCTGGTGGACGAGGCCACGGCCGCGCTCGACCGTCCCACAGCCACCGAGGTCATGGGCGCGGTGCTCGACATCCCCGACACGGCAAAGATAGTCGTCACGCACGACATGAACGAGGCCGTGCTCCGCCGCTTCGACGCCGTGGCCGTGCTCATAGGCGGCCGCCTCCGCGAGCTCGGCAGCTTTGACGAGCTCATAGAGGCCCGCGGTTTCCTCTACTCCATGCTCACCCTCTCCGCCGCCGAGGAGAGCTGACGGTGCCTCCGGCTGGGTCTGTGCGTTCGATGGTGAGGTGAGCGGCAGTGGGAAATCGCCCTACGTTATTGTCAACACCGTGCTTTCCGGCCGCGACGCTCTCGTGACGCTCTCGTTCTACCGGAGTGACGGCAGCGTGATGCTAAGCTGGTTTGGCAATCCCGAAGGCAAGGTCGGCACTGTGAGCAGCACATATGTTCAGATGATGCGTGAGCTGACTGAGTCGGAAGGGCAATAAACAAGGCGCGCCCCGGTGAGCGGGGCGCGCCTCTTTGCTCTTGACGGCTCCGGCGCGGCGTATTATGCTGGGCTCACGTACACAAATCGACACTCAGGAGGTAACGAATATGCTTGAAGTCGGCACCAAGGCCCCGGAGTTCACGCTCCCGGACAAGGACGGCAACAACGTCTCGCTCTCGGATTTCCGCGGCAAAAAGGTCGTGCTCTATTTCTACCCCAAGGACAACACCCCCGGCTGCACCAGGCAGGCCTGCGCCTTTGCGGGCGCGTACTCGCAGTTCGAGGCACTCGGCGCGGTGGTCATAGGCGTGAGCCGCGACTCTCAGGCCTCGCACCAGCGCTTTGCGGAGAAGAACAGCCTGCCCTTCATCCTGCTCTCCGACCCGGAGCGTCAGGCCATCGAGGCCTACGGCGTCTGGCAGGAGAAGAAAAACTACGGCAAGGTCAGCATGGGCGTCGTGCGCTCGACCTATATCATCGACGAGAACGGCGTCATCGAAAAGGTCATGCCCAAGGTCAAGCCGGACACGAACGCAGCTGAGATACTCGAGTATCTCAGCGCGGGTAAGTAAGCATGCCGCGGGAGCTTTGGGACGTATACAGCTTTGACCGCTCAAGGACTGGCCGCACTATGTACCGGGGTGACCCGGTGCCCGAGGGCGGCTTCCACCTTGTGGTGCACATCTGCGTGTTTTCACCGGACGGGCGGATGCTCATCCAGCGGCGGCAGACCACGAAGCGCGGCTGGCCCGGCCTCTGGGACCTGAGTTCCGGGGGCTGCGCGCTCTCCGGCGAGGACGGCCAGGCGGCTGCGGAGCGCGAGCTCTTTGAGGAGCTGGGCATACGCGCGAGCTTCGCCGGCGTGCGGCCCATGCTGAGCATCGACTTCGAGGGCGGCTTCGACGACGTGTTCTTCACAGAGCACGGCGCGGACATCTCAGACCTGCGTCTCCAGGCCGAAGAGGTGCTCGACGTGCGCTGGGCCGATGCGCACGAGGCGCTGGAGCTGCTCGACTCCGGGCTTTTCGTGCCCTACCACCGCAGCTTCATACAGCTGCTCTACGACACCCACAGGTACGGCGGAGGGCTGGACAGGCACGGTAAGGAAAGGTCATAAGACAGGAGGTCCGGCACTATGGAGCTGACCACTGGCGAGGTACTCGGGCGGCGGCTGCACGCGCAACATCTCGATGCCCCGCTCGGTCCCGGCGGACTGCTCGAGGCGGCGGGAGCCTGCGGTTTTCAGAATACGCCGCCGGGCGCATGGGAGCTTGCGGCCATAAATCGCGTGGAGGGCGTCTCAGCCGCCGGGCTGCGCGCGGCACTGTATGAGGAGAAGTCGCTGCTGCAGGCCTGGAGCCTGCGCGGCGCGCCATACGTGTTCCCCACGGTGGAGGCCGGGGTGTTTCTCTCGCCTCTTGCCGCCCGGCCGGGCGAGGAGCCTTGGATATACACGCGCGGCATCACAGCGGCGCTGGATTACCTCGGCATGGACTTTGACGAGCTGCTGCCCATAGTCATGGACGCGGCGCGGCTGCTTGAAGGGCGCGAAGTGCGCTCCAAGGAGGAGCTCGACCGCGTGCTCGCCGCCGAAGCCGAGGGCGCGCTGCCCCCGGAAAAGCTCCCGCTCTGGCGCGCGGGCACCATGTACGGCGATCCCGAAAAGCAGAGCGTTGGCGGGGCGGTCGTGTCCTTTATGCTGCGTCCCTGCTCCTTTGCCGGGCGCGTGGTATTCGGAGAGCGGCGCGGCGCGGAACCGGGATTCACCTCGCCGCTGCGCTGGCTCGGACGTGAGATACCGGCCGTGGAAGGCGCGGAGGCGGAGCTCGTGCGCAGATTCCTGCACTGCTACGCCCCGGCCACATGGAGAGAGCTCATGGACTGGCTGGGCTCTTCCCCGGCCCAGGCGCGGCGGCTCTGGGAGGCTGTCGAGCCGGAACTCGAGCCTGTCAGCTTCGCCGGGCGCCACGCATATGTGCTCGCCGGGGATCTGGACGCCATGCGCGGAGCGGAGCCCGGGGACAGGTTGCTCCTGCTCGGCCCGCACGACCCCTATCTCGACGCGCGCGACCGGGAGACGATAGCTCCGGACGTGAGGGTGCAGAGAATGATATGGAAATATGTCGGCAATCCTGGCGTGGTGCTCAAAGGCGGGCAGGCGGCAGGGCTCTGGCGCGGGCGCGTTTCCGGCGGCTCCATCACGGTATCCGCCGAGCTCTTTGAGCCGCTGTCAAATGCGCAGAAGCGCCTTCTCGCCGAGCTTGCGGAGCGGCAGGCCGCGGCGCGGGCACTGAAACTGCGCAGATTTGAGCTGAAGGAATAGACAAAACGGGCGCGGGGAAGTTTCCCCGCGCCCTTTGCCGTCCGCGCTCAGGCAGACTGCTTTGCCTTGACGATATACTGGCCGCCGGTGACGCCGCCGAAGAGGTATTTGCCCTCTGCGTTCGTCTTGGTGGCGGCGATAAGCGTCTCTATTCTCGCGGTGCCCTCTCCGGTGACAGTGTAGAGACCTACGAAGCAGCCGGAGACAGGCGCACCGTCGGAATTGCGGATGACGCCGCTGACCGTGCCGTTATAGGTCCGACTGTCAACGACCATGGTGACGGCGACGTTGGCGATCGAGCCCTTGGCAATGGTCACCGCGATGGGCGCGGTCACGAGATAACCGTCAGCCGTGGCAAGCAGGCTGTATACGCCGTCGGCCACGTCGTAGAACACGAACTCGCCGTCGTCCGCCGAAGCGGTGGAGGCCACGGCCGCGCCCGACAGGTCGCGGAGCGTTATGGTCGCCTTGGCGACGGGGGCAACGCCAGCGGGGCCAGCAGTGGTGACAATGCCTGCAATCGCGCCCAGTGAGAGCGTGGTATCCGGGGCACAAATAAGCGGAATCTGCAGGCTGTCACCGCTGGTGAGCGTAAGGCCCGCACTCGGACTCATGATATAGCCGGCGAGCACGGCGGCCACGCTGTAAGTCCCCGTGGGGACGTTGTCGAAGGAATAGGCGCCCGTGGCGTCGGTCAGGACGTGACGGTAAGGCACACCCTGGCTGTCAAAGAGTTTGACGGTGGCACCGGGCAGCGGGTTGGTCCCGTCTGTCACGGTACCGTAGACCGTGGCAGCTGCTGCAACTGCGGGGCTGAGGCTGAGGTTTACGTCGGCCTCCTCCATCCCCTTTATGCTGAAGCTCTGGCTGTAATTCAGACTGAGAAGATCCTGGGTGATCTCGGGCATTTGGTGATAACCTCCTCAAGTTACGGCTGGTTTTGGCTCGTTTTTCCGGCCGGGCTGGCTATCAGGCAGCCGACGCAGCCGGATACGAAATCGCGAAACTGCGCCAGGGTGGCCGTTGCCGAATCGGTCGCGGCAAGGTCCGGGTCCCTCAGCGCCGCGGCGCGGAAGGCCAGCAGCGTCACCAGGCAGAAGATACCTATGCCAGACGTCGTCAGCACCTGAAGGCCGTTGCCGGCGTCATCCAACTCGCCCTCTCCGGGTGTGGTCTCCCGGCGATAGTTTGCGCTGAGAAAATAGCCGAAGATGGCCGCGGATGAGGTGCGCACGATAATGTCTATGCTGCTCGTCTCCGTGCCCAGGGCCGGGGCCGAGAAGAGGCTGTACGCCGACTGCGCCAGCAGTATGGCCATCATAACAAGCAGGCACCAGTCCATAAGGCGCACGCGTCCTTTGCGTCCGCCGCTCGAGGCCGTGCGTTTCAAATTGCCCATGTCTCCTTCCCCGGCGCCGGATGCGCCGCAAGCCCACTCTATGCCGGCGCGTCCACTTTTGACACCGTGTAAGCCGGGGATGCAAAACGTCGGAGCAAAGCGGACTTTGCTCCGACGCGGAAGATCGAGACAGTTCAGATGATAACCAGAATTACGCCGGGGATCAGGATTTCATTCATATTCCGTCCGAATGATAAAGGTCTGGGGCAGATTGAAGATCTCCTTTTTTATAAAAACCGGATAGAAATGTTCGTGCTGCAATCGCTCGTATTGCAGCCACTCAAAACTGAGCCGGTGCTTTCCCTCTTGCAGGAGGAACGTATCTCCTTTGGAAAACAGGTCTGTATCTAAAATATCCATCAGGAAATAAATACAGATTTCATGGTACTGCAAGCCGTCTGTTTCTTCTTTGAAAAAGCCCTGGTTGAGCCAAAGGGGACGGATGATCCGAGCAGTAATGCCCAGCTCTTCTTCTATCTCCCGGACGACAGCCTCTTCGGCCGTTTCACCCAGTTTTACGCGGCCGCCGGGCAGATAAAAATACGGAGAGCGCTCATCCTGCATTGCCAAAATTTTCTCGTCATGTAGGATGATACCGCACACTCTGTAGTTGAACTTTTCATTCTCTGTACGAAAGGAAACATCCATCTCTCTACCTCTTGATCGTTTCCAAGACAACGTTTCGATTTTGTCTTTAAACGGACCTGCCACGGCCGCCGCCTCAAGCATCGCAGTCCGCGCCGCTTGCGGCATGTCTTATTTCTTCACCTTTTACCATCCGAATCACTTTCAAAAACGGCCATGCATGTTTAGGGAAGAGTGAACAGCGAATAAGCAAAAATCGACAAGCCCTTGACGGTGCTTGTCGATTTTTGGTGCCGGTGGCCGGACTCGAACCGGCATGGATTGCTCCGCCGCATTTTGAGTGCGGTGCGTCTGCCAATTTCGCCACACCGGCGTGGTTTTTTATTATAGCCTATGGCCAGACGCTTTTCAAGTGCAGATTTTTGCCCCGTCGACGCGGATGAGGCGCTCGGGCAGGGGCTCCCCCAGGCTCGACGCCGCAGCGGCACAGCCCGGTACGTCCTCGTACACGCGGCACTCCGCGCCCGCGTATGGGGGTATGATCAACCCTCCACGGCGCTCGAAGCGCATGGTACGCAGGCTTCCCTCTCCCGTGAGCTTGTAGAGGCTCTCACGCAGGCTCCAAAGCTCATAGAAGTCGAACTGCTCCCGCTCGCTCTCGGACATCAGCCGTCCCTCCAGGCGCTCGCCGCGCCCGTCGCGCAGCTGCACGTCCGCCCCCACTGGCGTATCCGACACCGCCGTCAGCACAAAGCCCCGCGTATGGCTGAGCGAAAAATGCCAGTCCGGGCGCTCCGGAAAATACGGCTTGCCCCGGCTGTCGAGCGCAAGTCCGGGCAGCTCCCGCTCCCCCTTCCAGACCTCCAGGGCATGTCTGAGCAGCGAATATGCAAAGGCGCTGCCCGGCGCACGACTGCGTCCCGGGCAGCGTGCGCGCCCCTCGTCCAGCCCGCTCGTATCAGCATAGAGAATTAACATGCCCCGCCGTCCTCTCAATAGTGCATTTCTCCGAATTTTCACCGCTTCGCCACAAATTATACTACATTTTGTAATCTGATGCTACCACTATTGCAAATCATGTGCTATAATGTTTTGGCTGAAATTTAAAAGGCAAAACAGCACAAGAAAGGGGCGTGGACGACATCAAAAAGATACTGGTCCTCGAGGACGAAGCCGGCATCCGCAGCTTTGTCGTCATCAATCTCCGGCGTTCCGGCTACGAGCCTATCGAGGCGGCCACGGGCGAGGAGGCGCTTCGCCTGCTTCAGGAAAACGACGACATCGGCGTGGCGCTGCTCGACGTCATGCTGCCGGACATAGACGGCTTTGAGATTTGCCGCAGCATCCGGGCCTCCGGCTCCAAGATGGGCATAATCATGCTCACGGCGCTCGGCCAGGAGATGGACAAGGTCACCGGGCTCATGACGGGCGCGGACGACTACGTCACGAAGCCCTTCTCCCCCGCGGAGCT
Source organism: uncultured Eubacteriales bacterium (assembly GCA_900546485.1). Lineage (GTDB taxonomy): Bacteria > Bacillota > Clostridia > Oscillospirales > Oscillospiraceae > Scatomorpha. The sequence continues at coordinate 10,543 of URDK01000025.1, read as the reverse complement.
GCTCGCGCGCGTGGACGCACTCTACCGCCGCGTCGGAGCGAATCAGGAGCCGGAGGAGCCGGAGCTCGAGAGCGGGCCCTTCCTGCTCAACCCGCGCAACCGCACGCTCGACAAGAACGGCCAGCGCGTAAAGCTCACCCAAACAGAGTACTCCATTATGAAGCTCTTCATGGAAAACCCCGGCAAGGCGCTCTCACGCGAGGACATCCTCGAAAACGTCTGGGGCGCGGACTACAAGGGTGAGCTCAAGATAGTCGACGTCAACATCCGCCGCCTGCGCATCAAGATAGAGGACACGCCGACGGCCCCGGAATACATCACCACCATCTGGGGCTACGGCTACAAGTGGGGTTCCTGAGGCCATGGACGAGAAAAAAGCTCCCGGCCTGCCCGCAAAGGTACTGGACGCGACAAAGCGCTTCATAAAGGGCGAGCGGCCCGATGCGCTCAAGGGGCTAAAGGGCGCCTGGCTCATCATAAGCTGCCTCGGCGCGCTCTGCGTGCTGCTGACGCTTGTATTCGCGCTCGTGGGACAGGTCAGCTGGGCGGGCATCTTTGCAGGCTGCGCGGTGGCGCTGCTGCTGCTATCGAACCTCTGGTTCCGTGAGCGTGTGACCAACCCCATACTCGGCCTGGGCGACACGGCGCGCCGCATTGCCGACGGAAGCTACGGCTCCCTCGCCGAAAAGCTGCGCGACGACGAGATTGGCCGCTTTGTGGACGCTTTCAATGACATGTCCGTAAAGATAGGCGAGGCCGGCAGGACACAGTCGGAGTTCATCTCCTCCGTCTCGCACGAGCTGCGCACCCCGCTTACCGCCATAACCGGCTGGAGCGAGACGCTCATGTACGACGAGGCCATCCAGGGCGACTCCCGGCGCGGCATTGAGATAATCTCCTGCGAGGCCGGGCGGCTGACCGGCATGGTGGAGGAGCTGCTGGAGTTCACCCGCATACGCGACGGGCGCTTCACGCTCAACCTTGAGGAGGTGGACATCGACTCCCTGCTGGAGGAGGTCGCCTTCACCTACGGCGAGCTTCTCAAGCACGACGGCATAGAGCTCGACTACGAACCCGCGGAGGAGCCGCTCCCGCCCGTGACGGGCGACCCGGCGAGGATAAAGCAGGTGCTGCTGAACATCCTCGACAACGCCGCAAAATACGGCCGGCGCGGCAAGAAGCTGGAGCTCTCTTCCGGCGTGGAGGGCGAATACGTGCGCATGAGCGTGCGCGACCACGGCCCCGGCTTTGCGGATGAGGACCTGCCCCACGTCAAGGAGCGCTTTTACAAGGGCCGCGGCAAGGAGCGCGGCAGCGGCATAGGTCTCGCCGTATGCGACGAGATAGTAACAAGGCACGGCGGACGGCTCACGACGGCCAACGCCGAAGGCGGCGGCGCTCTGGTGAGCGTGGAGCTGCCCATAAAAACACAGTGAATATAGATTCGAGGTCAGTAAATGTCAAAAGAAAATGTTCAGACCTGCTTCAGGACGTCGATCGGCGGCCAGGCACTGATTGAAGGCATACTGATGCGCGGGCCGGAAAAGCAGGCCATCGTCTGCCGCACTGGCGAGGGCATGACCGAGAAGGTGGAGGAGCTCAAGCTTGTCAAGGACAGGCACCCCGCGCTCGGCTGGCCCTTTATCCGCGGCATAGTAACCTTTGCAGATTCGATGATCAAGGGTATGGGCGCGCTCTCCTATTCAGCCAGCCTTCTTCCCGAGGATGAGCAGGAGGAGCCCACGAAGCTCGACCTGTGGCTGGAGAAAAAGCTGGGCAGCGAGAAGGCTCAGAAGGCGGTGATCGCCATTGCAGCGGTCCTCGGCGTACTGCTTGCCCTGGGGCTGTTTCTGTTCCTGCCCACCTTCATTGCCGGGCTGATACCGGGTCTGGAGGGGCAGTATACCCTCCGCAGCCTCGTGGAAGGCGCCATCAAGCTGGTCATCTTTCTGGTCTATCTCTGGCTCTGCTCACGGATGAAGGACATGAAAAGGCTCTTCGCCTACCACGGAGCCGAGCATAAGACGATTTTCTGCTACGAAAAAGGGCTTCCGCTGACGGTTGAGAACGTCAGGATGCAGAGCCGCTTTCACCCCAGGTGCGGCACCAGCTTTCTGCTGGTCATAATAATACTCGGTATTTTTGTCGGCCTGCTCATACAGGTGGACAACACCCTGCTGCGCTTCGGTCTGAGGCTGCTGCTGCTCCCGGTCATAGTCTGCGTGGGCTATGAGATAAACCGCTGGGCTGGCAGGCACGACATGAATATCGTCTCGAGAATTGTCACCTGGCCGGGCAAGCAGATGCAGCATCTGACTACAAACGAGCCGGACGATGGGATGATCGAGTGCGCCATCCGCGCGCTGGAATTGGTAATACCTGAAGAAAAAGGCAAAGACGCCTGGTAAGCACTTCACTTTAAGAGGCTGAGCCTCTTAAAGTGAGAGTCGCAGCCCGCTGCGCGCACTCGCTTCGCGTCGCACACTTGCGGGCTGAGCGGTGTTTTTTCCGAGGTACACGCCCCCGGAAAAAACCTATTGCAATCTTATGCAATATTCGGGCAAAACCTTTGCAGACAATGAGGGGGATGGGGATATGCCGCGGACATACAGCGAGCTGTATATATCTGTGCGCAACCGGCTGCGCGACGCGGGGATAGAGGCCGCGGAGCTTGAGGGCAAGCTCATAGTTGCCACTGCCGCCGGAAAAACCACGGAAAAACTGCTGCGCGACATGCGCTTTTACGCCACGGACGAGGTCGAGCGCCGCACGGACTCCATGCTGGCGCGCCGCCTTGCGGGCGAGCCGGTGGCCTATATAACCGGCATCTGGGAGTTCCGGGGCCTGCCCATGGAGGTGAACTCCTCGGTGCTAATACCGAGGGTGGACACCGAGGTCCTGGCCGAGACCGCCATAAGCTGGCTGCACGGCCGGAAGATGGACGCGCGCGTGCTGGACCTTTGCAGCGGCAGCGGATGCATCGGCTGCGCCATAGCCGACGCTCTGCCTCAGTCGCGGGTAGTGCTAGCGGACGTAAGTCCCGAGGCGGTGGAGATAAGCCGCCGGAACGTGCGGCGCAACGGCCTGGACGGGCGCGTGAGCTTCATGCTGGCCGACGTAATGAAGCAGCCCCCCATCATGACGGGCAGCTTTGACCTTGTGGTCTCGAACCCGCCCTATATCCCGACCTTCGACATCCTGACCCTCGACCCCTCCGTGAGGGATTACGAGCCGGTCTGGGCGCTCGACGGCGGGGACGACGGGCTGGATTTCTACCGCGCAATACTCAAAAACTGGCACGGCGTCATCCGCCAGGGCGGGATGCTGATGTTCGAGGTCGGAGAGGACCAGGCAAGCAGCGTCAAGGACCTGATGCGCATGGCCGGGCTGCACGACGCACAGAGCGTGCTTGACACACGCGGCGTCGAGCGCGTTGTGACGGCCAAAGCGTGACGCCGGGAGGCAAATAATACTACTTTTATATAATTTATTGAGGTGTGACATGGCAGAAAAGAAAAAGGCGGCGCCCGCTGCGGCGCCCAGTCCCGCGGGCGACAAGAAAAAGGCCCTTGAGACCGCCATCGCCCAGATAGAGAAGAACTACGGCAAGGGCGCCATCATGCGCCTCGGCGACGACATCCCCGTTAACGTCGAGGCCATATCCACGGGCTCGCTCTCGCTGGACCTCGCGCTCGGCATCGGCGGCGTGCCCCGGGGCAGGATAGTTGAGATATACGGCCCCGAGAGCTGCGGCAAGACCACGCTCGCGCTGCACGTCGTGGCCTCCGCTCAGAAGGGCGGCGGCGAGGCGGCATACATCGACGTCGAGCATGCGCTCGAGCCCGCCTACGCCCGCGCTCTGGGCGTGGACATAGACAACCTCCTCATCTCCCAGCCGGACACCGGCGAGCAGGCGCTGGAGATAACCGAGCAGCTGGTGCGCTCCGGCGCGCTGGACGTTGTGGTCATAGACTCCGTCGCCGCCCTGCTGCCCAGGAGCGAACTCGAGGGCGAGATGGGCGAGAGCAGCGTCGGCGTCGTGGCCAGGCTCATGAGCCAGGCGCTCCGCAAGCTTGCGGGCGTCGTGAGCAAGACCGGCTGCATCGTCATCTTCATAAACCAGCTGCGTGAGAAGATAGGCGTCATGTACGGCAACCCGGAGACTACCCCCGGCGGCCGCGCGCTCAAGTACTTCGCCAGCGTGCGCATAGACATGCGCCGCATTGAGACGCTCAAGAACGGCTCCGAGATGATAGGCAACCGCACCCGCGCCAAGGTCATAAAGAACAAGGTCGCGCCCCCCTTCAAGGAGGCGGAGTTCGACATCATCTACGGCCAGGGCATCTCCAAGGTCGGCGAGATAATCGACCTCGCCGTCAAGCTGGAGCTCATCGACAAGGCCGGCGCCTGGTTCACGGTGGGCGACGCCCGCCTGCAGGGCCGCGACAACGTCCGCGAGTACCTCGAGCAGAACCCCGAGGTCATGGACAAGCTCGAGCAGGAGATACGCGCCAACGCGCACAAGCTGATGACGCCGCAGGCCCGCAAGGCCGCCATAGCCGCCGGCCGCGCGGTCGATATCTCGGCGGACGACTTCGATGGCTGAGGAGGCGCGCGAGAGGGCGAAGGCTCGGGCGCTGCGCCTGCTTGAAAAGCGCGATTACTCGAAGGCCGAGCTGGCTGCGAAGCTCGTCGAAAAGGGCGAGGACCCCGCCGAGGCAGAGGCGGTCTCCGAGCGCATGGCGGAGCTCGGCTTTGTGAACGATGAAAACTACGCCGGAATGATCGTCCGGCACTATGCCGCAAAGGGCTTCGGCCGCGCGCGGATACGCGAGGAGCTGCGAAAAAGGCGCGTGCCCCGCGAGCTCTGGGACGCCGCTCTTTGCGAGCTGCCGGAGCAGTCGGACACCGTGGAGCGGCTTCTGGAAACCAAGCTGCGCGGCAGGGCCCCGGAGGGCGACGACCTGCGCCGGGCCTGCGCCGCGCTCATAAGACGCGGCTTTTCCTGGGACGAGGTCTCTGCTGCCGCGAAAAGGCTCAGTCATGGATTGGAGTTGGACGAATGAAAGTCGGTATGATCTCTCTCGGCTGCCCAAAAAACAGGGTCGCCTCTGAGCAGATGCTGCAAAAGCTCACTGACGCCGGCTATGAGCTGACGAACGACGAGACCGAGGCCGAGGCCATCGTCATAAACACCTGCGCCTTCATCGAGGACGCAAAGCAGGAGGCCATCAACACCATACTCGAGACGGCTCAGCTCAAGGAAACGGGTAAGCTCAGGCGGCTCATCGTCGCGGGCTGCCTCTCCGAGCTCTATCGGGGCGAGATAATCTCCGAGATGCCCGAGGTGGACGCCGTCATCGGCGCAGGAAGCTATGACGATGTGGTGACCGCGCTCGAGGGCGCGGAGCGGGACGAAAAGCCCGTCATCATCGGCGACAACTGCGCCGCCGTATCCGAGACCGGCCGCATCATCAGCACCGGCGACGTCTGGGCCTATCTGCTCATCGCCGACGGCTGCGACAATCACTGCTCCTACTGCCTCATCCCCAAGATACGCGGCCGCTTCCGCTCGAGGCCTATGGATAAGGTGCTCGCCGAGGCGAGGCAGCTCGCGGAGCGCGGCTACAAGGAGCTAATCCTCGTCGCCCAGGACCTCACGCACTACGGCTTCGACATCTACGGCAAGCCCAGTCTCTCCGAGCTGCTGCGGGAGCTGTGCAAGATAGACGGTCTCAGCTGGATAAGGCTGCACTACCTCTATCCCCGCGAGCTGGACGACGAGCTCATCGAAGTCATCGCCTCGGAGCCGAAGATAGTAAAATACATCGACATCCCCATCCAGCACATCAACGACCGCATATTGAAGCGCATGAACCGCCGCGACACAGGCGAGAGCATCCGCGCGCTCTTCAAGAAGCTGCGCTCCCGCATCCCCGGCCTCGTGCTGCGCACCAGCCTCATAACCGGCCTGCCCAGCGAGGGCGAGGAGGAGTTCGAGGAGCTCTGCGAATTCCTGCGCGAGGCGAAGATAGAGCGCGCTGGGGTCTTCCCCTTCTCCCCCGAGGACGGGACACCCGCCGCAAAAATGGAATATCCGCCGAAGGACGTAGCCATGGAGCGCGCCGCGCTTGTGGAGCGGCTCCAGGCAGAGGTCATGGACGAGTGGGAGAGCTCGCTCGTCGGCCGCGAGATTGAGGCCATATGCGATTACATAGACCCGGAGACCGGCCTTGCTGTGGGCCGGAGCTACTTCGACTCACCCGGCATCGACGGCAGCGCCGTCCTTGAGGGCGAGTGCAGGCCCGGAGATATCGTCAAATTCCGCGTCGAGGCCGCAGAGGACGGCCAGCTCAGAGGGAGGATCATATGAAGCTCACCACCGCAAGCAAAATAACCATCGTCCGCGTACTGCTCATCCCCGTTGTCCTGGTGCTCATGTACCTCGACTTCACGGGGCATATGTACTGGGCGCTCCTTGTCTTCGTCGTTGCCTCCGTCTCCGACTTCGTGGACGGTTACATCGCGCGGCACTACAATCAGGTGTCAAACTTCGGCAAATTCCTCGACCCGCTGGCGGACAAGCTGCTGGTCATCTCTGTCATGCTGGTGTACGTAGACTTCGGTCTCTTCCCCGCCTGGGCCGCCATCATCGTCGTGGCGCGCGAGCTCGCGGTCACGGGGCTGCGCCTCGTCGCCGTCGAGGGCGGCAAGGTCATCGCTGCCGCCTGGTCCGGCAAGATCAAGACCGCCTCGACCATGGTATGCTTCATTCTGCTCATGCTGCCCGTGCCTGACTGGACGGTCACGGCCTGCTGGATAGTCGTGCTCGCTACCACCGTGTACTCGGGCATCGAGTACTTCGTGAAGAACGCCTCAGTGTTCAAATAAGCCCCCTGTGCCGGCGCGGCGGGTAAGCCCCGCCGCGCCCTTTTTCAAAGGTGCCTATGGAAAAAACTACTCAGAAGAAAAACCGCTCCCTGCGCCGCATAGCCCCGGTGCGGCTCGGTATAATGCTGTTCGCCCTGGCCGCCGTGGCTACTATCAGCTCCCTGCGCGGCAGCGACGAGGCCATGGTCTGGGTGTACGACCACATCACGCACCCCTACCACGTCTTCATGTCGCAGTTCTGCTCGAATGTCAGCTTCTCGGTGGCGGAGCTCATCTATGCCGCCTCCATTCTGGGACTCGCGGCCTATATTCTCTGGTGCGCATACCGCATGATATGTTTCCCGGGAAAACTGTGGCAGCTATATCGCCTAGTGCTCACGCTCTGCATGGCCGGGGCCGTATTCTGGGCAGGGCTCACCGTCATGTGGACGCCCTGCTACTACGCGCCGAGTTTCTCGGAGCAGTCAGGCATTGACGACGGACCGCTGGAGGTATCCGAGCTCGAGACAGTCACGCGCTGGTTTGCCCAGCTTGCCAACGAGTACGCCGACGAGGTGGAGCGGGGCGAGGACGGGAGCTACATAGCCGACCGGGACTCCGTGCTTGACCGCGCGGCAGAGGTCTTTGAGGGCGTCTCTGAGCTCTACCCCTTCCTCGACGGCGCGGCGCTCAGACCCAAGCCCATTTATTTCTCGCGCATCATGAGCTATCTCGATTTCACGGGCTTTTTCTTCCCCATGACCGGTGAGGCAAACCTCAACATGGACTCCCCCGCCTTCCTGCTGCCCTCCACCAGCCAGCACGAGATAGCACACCAGCGCGGCGTGGCTGCGGAACAGGAGTGCAACTTTGTGGCCGTGCTCTCCTGCCTTGAGTCGGACTACGCCGACTTCAACTATGCGGGCGCGGCGCTGGCCTACATCTACCTCGGCAACGCCCTGGCCGGCGTGGACTATGACGCCTATGTCGAGGTATATTACAGCCTCTCAGATACGGTCCGCGCAGACCTCAAGGCGCAGTCGTCCTACTGGGACCAGTTCCGCGACAGCGTGCCGCAGAAGGCGTCGAACACAGTATACGACTCCTTCCTCAAGTCCAATGACCAGGAACTCGGCATGCAGAGCTACGGCGCATGCGTGAATCTGCTGGTCCACTATTACATTGACGAGGCAAGGGAGGCCCTGGGATGAAGGACCGCGCGTTTTCAGTCTGGAGCTCAGCGATAGACCTCATCGCTCTGGGCACGCTGACGCTGATCATCAGCATTCCCGTCGTGACCATCTGCCCGGCTGTCACGGCGCTCTACTACTCCGTGGCAAAGTCCGTGAGGCGCGGCCGCGGCGGGCCGTACAGGGAGTATTTCCGCTCCTTCAAAGAGAACATTTTACAGGGCATCGGCCTTTCCGTCATTCTCGCGCTCTTTTGCGCCGTGGGCTTCTTCGCCGCGGTCTACATAGTGAACCGGCCGCAGAGCGAGACTGTGGATTTCTTTTACCGGGCCACATTTTTCTTCGCCGTCCTCGTGGCGTTCATCATCCTCGCCTTCGCCTGTCCGGTGCTGAGCCGCTTCAGGTTCAAGACGGCGCAGATACTGCTCTTTTCCCTGCGCGTGGCGCTTAGATTCCCGCTCAGGACGCTGGGGATGCTGGCGCTGTGGGGCGCGCTCGGCGCGGCCTGCTGGTTCTTCCCGCCCGCACTTATCCTTGCCCCCGGGCTTGGGACGTTTGTTTCAACCTTCCTTCTCGACCCGGCCTTCCGGCACTACATGCCCGAGCGCGGTGAGTTCGACGAGGGCACCGACACCTGGTATCTGGAATGATGAACATGAAGCTGAAAAGAATCATTTGCACACTTCTCGTAATAAGCTGCCTGACTACGGCCTGCCTGGCCTCATCGGGCGGGAACCCGGCAGACGAGCCGCTGTTCCTCGACAGCCGCACCGTTCTGGTGGGCGACTCGCTGACCTGCCTGCTCATAGCTCAGTGGCTTCGGCCCGGGAATCTGCTCGGCGGCGCGAGCTACATGGCGGCGCCCAACAGCGCGGTCAACTACTTTTTCGAGGACTGGTGGCCGCTTGAGCCCCTGGAGCAGAACACCTACTACTGCGAGACGAGCCCCGGGCTCGAGGGCATGACCTTCGCCGAGGCCGTGGAGGCCACGGCCGGTAAATTCACGCGGGTGCTCTTCCTCATGGGCTCCAACAGCAGCCAGTACTCCGTCGTCAGCGACTACACTGCCGTCATCGACTGCATGCTCGAAAACTGGCCGGAGGCGACCATCTACATGCAGACAGTGCCTGACTCCCCCACCGGGGCTGTGGAGACGGACAGGATAAACGGCGTCATAGCCGACGCGGTGGCCGAATACGAGGCCGCCGGCGAGACCCGTGTGAAGCTGCTCGACACCAACTCCTGCTGGGGCGAGGGCTGCTTCCTCTCCGACGGCATACACCTGACAGTGCTGGGACTGCAAAAGTGGTACGAGTACCTGGCCAAAACGCTGGGACCAAACCCGGCTCCCGACCCGGCCCTTTCGGCGGACAGTCCCGAGGAGCTGCGCCGCGCAAAGGATGAACGGCTCGCAAAGTATCTCGCAAAGTCCTGGTTCATCGTTTCTCCTTTGGAGCGCTGAGGCGCTAAAAAGTATAAAGCAGTGCGGACGGGCAGTCTTGCCCGTCCGTTTTTTGCGTTTTGGCTCGACGATATTTTCCGACACATTTTGACATTTTGTCCTTTATGTGCCCTTGTCGAAATGCGTCGCTTTATGTAAACAAAAAAACTTTTATTTTGGAAAGTTTTGTATTGCAATATCAGAGTCTTTGTGCTAAATTATTACTACAAAACGGCTTTCCTGCTTAAAAACATAGATCGCAGTCCGTGATTTGTAATAATAACGGAGGTTCTGATTATGGAAACCAAAACGCGCGTTCTTATTGCGGAGCCTGGAGAAGATCTGAGGAATTTGCTGGCATCGCACATCGACGAAGATGAGGGCATGGAGCTTGCTGGAACCACAGGTGACGGCGAGGAAGCTCTCTCCCTTGTCTCCAGCCTGAGACCCGACGTACTGCTCACCGAACTGATGCTGCCCAAGCTGGACGGGCTCAGTCTGCTGCGCCGCGTCGCCGAGGTAAGCCCCGGTACGCGCTGCGTCGTCATCTCCGGCTTCTGGAATGAAAGGGTCATTGCCGAATGCTCCGAGCTGGGCGTATGCTACTTCATGCCCAAGCCCTGTGACGCGGTCTCGGTGCTCTCTAACGTGAGGCAGCTCACCTCTGCGCGCCGGCCCCAGTCCGGGCGCATGCCCGTCGCTCCCCCTCACAGCGAGCCCAGCCTTGAGGCGATGGTCACCGATATCATCCACGAGATCGGCGTTCCCGCCCACATCAAAGGATACCATTACCTGCGTGACTCCATTATCATGGCAATTGAAACACCGGAAATTATCAATGCGGTGACGAAGCAGCTCTATCCAAGTGTTGCAAAGAAATACGACACGACCAGCTCCCGCGTAGAACGCGCCATTCGCCATGCGATCGAGGTTGCATGGGATCGCGGAGACGTCGATATTCTCAACAGCTATTTCGGCTATACCATCCACAATACGCGCGGGAAGCCAACCAATTCGGAATTTATCGCAATGATCAGCGACC
>URDK01000024.1 GCA_900546485.1 uncultured Eubacteriales bacterium | reverse complement strand
GAGCGCATGGCCGTCCTCGAGCTCACCGCCCGGGACGAGCTGGGCGTGGAGACGAAAAAAAGCCTCATCGCGGAGCTGATGGGCCGCTCATCTAACCTCATCCTCGCGGACGCGGACGGCGTCATAATAGATTGCCTGCGCCGCGCGGACTTCGGGGAGGACGCCTACCGGCGGCTGCTGCCTGGCATGCTCTACCGCCTGCCGCCAAAGCCCGCCAAGCCTAATCTGCTCGTCCTGAGCGCCTCCGAGCGCCGCGCGGCGATAGAGAACACCCCAGACGACAAACCGGGCGACAAACGCCTCCAGGACGCCTTCTCGGGCCTCTCGCCGCTCATTGCGCGCGAGATTGCTCACCGCGCGGGGGAGGGCGGCGACCTCGCCGCCGCGGCGGACGCCTTTGCCGAGAGCGTCCAGGCCGGGGAGCTGACGCCCTATATGCTCACCGAGGATGGCGAGCCGCGGGACTTCTCCTTCATGCGCATAACGCAGTACGGCGCCGCGATGAAGTGTGAGCCGCGGGGGAGCTTTTCCGACCTGCTCGACGAGTTCTATTCCGGCCGCGAGCGCGCGGAGCGCATGCGCCGTGTATCGCACGACACGACCAAGACGGTCAAGACATTGCGGGACCGCCAGGCACGAAAGCTCTCACAGCAGCGCACGGAACTTGCCAAAACTGCGGACAGAGAGACGCTGAGGAAGCGCGGCGACCTCATAACCGCGAACCTGTGGCGCGCGGAAAAGGGCGCGCGGAAGCTCGTGTGCGAGGACTATTACGCCGAGGGCTGCCCGACGGTGGAGATAGCGCTCGACCCCATGAAAACGCCGCAGCAGAACGCAGCAGCGGCCTATAAGGAATATAAAAAGGCAGCCGCTGCGGAGCAACACCTCACAAAGCTCATAGCAGAGGGAGAGGCCATGTTAGACTACCTCGAGAGCACGCTCGACAGCCTCAGCCGCGTCTCGAGCGAGAAGGAGGTCGCTGAGATACGCCGCGAGCTCACGGCGGCAGGCGTGCTGCGCGCGCCGAAGGGCGGCAAGGAGCGGAAGATAAAGCCGCTCGGCCCAATGCGCTGTGTCTCCTCCACGGGCTACGAGATACTCATAGGCCGCTCCAACGCGCAGAATGACGAGCTGACGCTCAAGACCGCGCGACGGACGGATATCTGGCTGCACGTCCAGAAGGTGCACGGCTCCCACGTCATCATCCGCGCCGAGGATACGCGCCCGGATGACCGGACCATCGAGGAGGCGGCGTCCCTCGCGGCGTACTTCTCCCAGGCGCGCGAGAGCGGCAAGGTGCCGGTCGACTACACCATGGCCCGCAACGTCAAAAAACCCTCCGGCGCCCTCCCCGGCAAGGTCATCTACACGAACTACGAGACCATCATGGCCGCCCCCGATAAGGCATTGGCCGAGAAAGTGAAATAAAAAAGGCCCGTCCCACGTGGGACGGGCCTTTTGCTTTTGTGGATTTACTTCGCCAGCTTAGCCTCGCACTTTGCGGTGAACTTGTCCATATCGACGATGAAGCGCTCGTGCGTGCCTTCGCCGATGAGGCCAGACTCGTCGTAAGCCTTGACGGCAAAGACGAGGCGGCGGCGGTCTATCTCGACAAGCTCGCTCTCAGCCGTGACCTTCATGCCTACGGGGGTGGGGGAGAGGTGGGAGACGTCGAGGTGGGTGCCGACGGTGTCCATACCCGGCTCGAGGTAGGGGCGCACGGAGACCAGAGAGGCCTCTTCCATGAGCGCTATCATGATGGGTGTGGCGAACACGTCAAGCCCGCCGGAACGCAGGGCCTTGGCGGTGAGATCTTGAGTGACTGTGCAGCTGGAGCTGCCTTTGATTCCGAGTTCAAGCGACATTGTAGTTCCTCCTGATGTGTATGTATCCTTTTCAGCCGTTCAGCAGCGCGGCGGCTGCCGAGCCGAGCATGGTGGCGTTCTCGGTCGACCAGATGACCGCGTAGCGGCCCAGACCATCGGTGATAAAGCTCTGCATGAATTCATCGAGTGCCTCACGGAAGGCGCGGCTCTTGCGGATAACTGAGCCGTCGGCGCAGACGCAGGCAGGGTGCTCAGGATCGGAGCCGCGGTCGGTTAGCACGAGTATGGACGCAATGTTGGCACAGACGCAGCGCGCCGAGCGCACGAATATGGCGTTGCAGAGCTCCGACGCCGTGGCGGCGTCCTCGCCCGTGAACATGTCCCCGCCGCCGCAGGCCATGGCGTCGGCCTCGGCCGAGTTCAGCTCTTCGAGCGAGAGTATCTTTGCGGCGGCCTCCTCTGAAAAGAGCCCTTCTGCGGCGGCGCCGCGGAGCGTGAGCCGGCAGAGCTCGCCCAGATAGGCGCCTGAGGTCATCTTCTCATGGCGGTATACGCCGGGGTCAAGCGTGGCGTTGTCGAGCTCAACGTCGTAATCGCCGCGCGGCAATACGTTGAAGTTGCCGGACTCGAGGTTCACGAGCATGCTGCCGGAAAAGGCTCCGTGAGGCTTTTTGATGGACTCGTCCGGCAGTACGCAGCAGGTGTTTGTGCCCGTGCCGGAGATGAGGCCCATCAGCCCGTCGCAGCCCTGCTCAGCGGCGTAGGAAGCCCCGGAGAGCAGTACGGCAGGCGTGTCGTTCAAGAGCACAAAGCTCTTGCCGCTTATACCGCGCTTTGCCAGCTCTGCGGCGAGGTCGGCGCAGATGAGCCTGCCTTCAAAGCCCGTGAGCTGCACCTGCTTCGTCAGGCTGAGGACGTAGCCGTCGCGCTCCGGCGTCTCCTCTGTGGGGTAGGAGAAGCAGAAGCCGACCTTCGACGCCCTGTCGAGCAGAGGGGCAATATGGTCAGCTGCAAAGGCTATGAAATCCTCCCAGGCGACGGCCCCGTCGGTACCGGGCATGGCGCAGACGTTCAGCGAGTCGATGATCGGACCCGCCTCCGTGAAGCTAACCAGTGCGGTGCGGAAGTTCGTGCCGCCGGCATCGATAACCACGGCGGGCTCCCCAAAGGGCAGCGAGCCGTCGGCAGTGAGATAAGTGGGTATCATCCTGAGTGAGCTCTCTCGCCCACGCAGTCCCAGCTCCATCTCGCCGATGAAGGCTGCAGTGGTCTCGCCGAAGTCTATGCGCTCCGGCTCCATGCCGTGCCTTGTGAGAAAAACGCGAACCTTTTCTGAATACAGCATTTGTGTCACCCCAACGCTGCGCCGGTACGTAAACCGCACCGGCGCTGATAGTTTTTATTTGTTTTGTAAAACCGGCGCTTATTTGGCGGCCGGACTGGGAGCGGGCTTCTCGGGCGCTTTGACGGACTCGACTATGCCTTCTGCGAGACCGGCAAGGCCCTGTATCTCGGAGGGAATGATGATCTTCGTCGCACGGCCGTTGGCGGCGGCGGTGAAAGCCTCGAGAGCCTTGATCTTGATGACCGGATCGGTCGGCGCGGACTCGTTGATGAGCTTGATGCCCTCGGCAGTGGCTTTCTGGACGGTGAGGATGGCCTCGGCTTCGCCCTGTGCCTCGAGTATCTGGGCCTGCTTCTTCGCATCGGCGCGGAGTATGGCCGCTTCCTTCTCGCCCTCGGCGGTGAGAATGGCGGACTTCTTCTCGCCTTCGGCGCGGAGTATGGCCTCGCGGCGCTCGCGCTCGGCCTTCATCTGCTTCTCCATCGCGTTTTGTATCTCGCGCGGGGGAAGGATGTTTTTGAGCTCGACGCGGTTCACCTTGATGCCCCAGGGGTCGGTGGCCTCGTCAAGAATGGCGCGCATCTTGGTGTTGATGACATCGCGGCTCGTGAGACACTGGTCCAGCTCAAGGTCGCCGATGATATTTCGCAGTGTGGTGGCCGAGAGATTCTCGATGGCGACGATGGGGCGCTCAATGCCGTAGGTGTAGAGCTTGGGGTCGGTGATCTGGAAATAGACGACCGTGTCTATCTGCATCGTGACGTTGTCCTCGGTGATGACGGGCTGGGGCGGGAAGTCCGCGACCTGCTCCTTGAGCGAGACGACCTTGGCCACGCGCTCGATGAAGGGCAGCTTGAAATGCAGACCGACGTTCCAGGTGGTCTTGTACGCGCCGAGCCGCTCGATGACGTAGGCCTTGGCCTGCTGTACGACGCGGATGCAGCGTACCAGAATGATGATGATAATGAGCGCGACGATACCGATAATGATGTAGGGCAGCATGGATACTCCTCCTCTTTTTTGAGCTTTAAGAGCTTATTGCCGTGGGAGAGTGGGCTCTACGATGAGTTTTACGCCCTCAATGCGCAGGACGTTTACAACGGTGCCGGATTTTATTGACACGCCCGTGTCCGAGCACGCTGTCCATACCTTTCCGCCGACTGATACCGCGCCGGTTGCCTCGACATTGTCTATGTCCTCGGTGACGAGTGCCTCCTTGCCGATGACCATGTCGGCATTGGTGGGCTGGCTGCGGGAGTTCACATATTTTTTGACGAGCGGGCGGGTGAAATACAAGGTCACAAAGGAAATGACCAGGAACCATACGATTTGCAGCCATATCTGCGCGTCGAAAAGCGCCGCTATCAGCGCGGCCAGAGAGCCTATGGCAAACCAGATGCAGGTCAGCCCTGCGGTTGCCGCCTCGACTGCAAGAAACACGATCATTATAATGACCCAGACGATACTCATGTTGTTGACGATGAAGTCCAGCATAAGGCGTTAACCTCCTTTCAGAGTATGCGCGCTTTATTCAAATTCATTTTATATCAAAAGCGCCCCCGTGACAATAAAAATCTTTCGCGCGGGCAAATTATGAATTTTTCGTCAAATCATTGTAAAGCCTCTTTACTTTTACGCGTTAAGGTTATAAAATATGAAAGCAATATAGCAAATGAAGCATGTGTGAGGTGCTGTATGAATAAACAGAACAAAAAACCCAGGAGCGACGAAATGTATGAGGCCATTTTGACGCTCAAGACCGTTGACGAGTGCAAGCGATTTTTTGACGACCTGTGCACAGTGACTGAGCTCCAGGCCATGGAGCAGCGCTATCAGGTTGCGGTGTATCTCAGCCAGGGTATGATATATAACGACATCCTGGAGCGCACCGGGGCTTCGAGTGCGACCATCTCGCGCGTGAACCGCAGCCTGCAGTACGGCTCAGACGGCTACTCCGTAGCCTTTGAGCGCCTCAAGGCCGAAGGAAAGCTGCAAATCAAATGACGGCGTATTCGGCCCTAGCCGGGCGGTATGACGAGCTGACGCGCGACGTGCCGTATGAGGCCTTTGCGGACTACTATGAGCGCCTGTTCGCCGCGCATGGCGGCGAGACAAAGCTGCTGCTCGATTTGTGCTGCGGCACGGGCACGCTTGCCTGCCTTATGGCGGAGCGGGGCTATGATATGATAGCGGCGGACGCCTCCGCGGACATGCTTATGTCCGCGCGTGATAAGGCGTCCGCGCTTTCTGCGGGCAAAATGCCCCTCTTTATCAACCAGAGTGCGCAGGAGCTCGACCTCTACGGCACAGTGGACGCGGCATATTCCTCGCTCGACAGTCTGAGTTATGTCCCGTTTTCGGACTTGCCGGAGGTTTTCCGGAGGCTGCATCTCTTTGTCCGCCCTGGCGGGCTGCTGGTGTTCGATTTGCGGACGCCGGAGTTTCTGCGCGGGATGGACGGCAGCGTCTCGGTGGACGAGAGGGAGGACCTCTTCTGCGTCTGGCGCGGCCGCTTTGAGGACGGGGCGCTGTATTACGGCATGGACATTTTTTCCCGTGAGGGCCGCGTCTGGCGGCGCGAGACGGAGGAGCACATAGAATACGCCCACGAGCCGGAGGCTGTCGCCTCGCTGCTGAGGCAGGCCGGATTCGTGAGTGTCGAAACGCGCACGGATGGTCCGATGGGCGGCGCGGAGCGCGTCTTTTTCACTGCTGTGAGAGGAGATTGACTTTAAGATGGATGAGATTATAAGGGCCGTTACTAAGGACGGTTTTGTGAAGATATCCGCTGTGAGCGCGAGGAATACGGTGGAGCGTGCCCGGGAAATACACGACCTTTCGCCCACGGCATCGGCCGCGCTGGGCAGGACGCTCTGCGGCGCCTCCATGCTCGGCGAGCTGATGAAGGAGGAGGACGCCTCGCTGACCATACGTGTCAACGGCGGCGGCCCTGTTGGTAGCGTCATCGCCGTGTCTGACTGCAACGGCAATGTCCGCGGCTATGTGACGGAGCCCCACGCCGACCTGCCGCTCAGGAAGGACGGCAAGCTGGATGTGGGCGGCCTTGTCGGCACCAACGGCATGCTGACGGTGAGCCGCGACATAGGGCTCAAGGAGCCGTACGTGGGCTCCACGGAGCTCGTGACGGGCGAGATAGCCGAGGACCTGGCCCAGTACATGGTCGAAAGCGAGCAGATACCCTCCGCGGTGGGCCTGGGCGTCCTGGTGGACACGGACAGGACTATAAAGGCGGCGGGCGGCTTCATAGTGCAGCTCATGCCCGGCGCGCCGGAGGAGCTCATAACGAAGCTGGAGGACAATATCTTTGTAATGGATCAGCTGACTACCGTGCTCGACGAGGACGGTCTGGACGCCGTGCCTGCACAGGTGCTCAAGGGCATGGAGTATGACACCGTCATGCGTGTGCCGGTGGAGTATCGCTGCTCGTGCAGCCGTGAGCGCGTTGCTGCGGCGCTGGAGAGCTGTGGCGCGGAGGAGCTGGAGGATATGGCCGCCACAGGCGAGAATACCGAGGTCAGTTGTCAGTTTTGCGACAAGGTTTACAGTTTTTCGCCCGAAGAATTGAGAGAAATAGCAAAGGGAAAAAATTTTTGAAAAAGATATTGACAATAGAGGGGGTGTTTAGTATAATGACAAAGCCGCTTATCCGGGAGCATAGCTCAGCCGGTTAGAGCACTTGCCTTACAAGCAAGGGGTCACTGGTTCGAGTCCAGTTGTTCCCACCAGCAATCCTTTCGGCGGCGGTAACAAAATATGCCTCGGTAGCTCAGTTGGTAGAGCAACGGACTGAAAATCCGTGTGTCGCCAGTTCGACTCTGGCCTGAGGCACCATTTGCGGGCATAGCTCATCCGGTAGAGCGCCACCTTGCCAAGGTGGAGGTAGCGAGTTCGAGCCTCGTTGCCCGCTCCAAGTTCCGGCGAGACTTTAATAGTTTCGCCGGAACCCATAATAAAATACCTGGCGCCATAGCCAAGTGGTAAGGCAGGGGACTGCAAATCCCCGATTCTCCGGTTCAAATCCGGATGGCGCCTCCAAAGATGACAAGACCTGCGTGTAGTTGCTGACTATGCGCAGGTTTGTTTTATCTTTTGGACGAATAGTTTTCCTTCCGGCCCTGAAAATAGCTGAAATGCCGAATAAAAACATCGACATGCACGAAAACGGCCACATACTCCGCCGCGTGTTGCATTATTTCCCGGCTTCTGTTAAAATATAAAAAACGTTGTATGGGTGCGTTGAATGAAGCTCAAAAAGTACATTCCCATCATAATAATGCTCTGTCTCGTGGCCGGAGCTGCTGTCCTGATGCTCGCGGGCGACGGCGTTACGGTCGAAATGCTTACCAGCTATGCGCCGAAGAACACCTTTGTCGCCGTTCTGGTCGCGCTCGCTGCATATGCGGTAAAGAGCCAGACGGTGTTCGTGCTCTACGGCGTCGTGGCCACAGCGGTGGGTATCGTATTCGAACCGCCGCTATCGCTCATCGTGAATGCTCTCGGTTCCGTCATCTGCATAAGCGTGCCGTATTTCACCGGACGAGCCTCGGGCGGCGACGCGGCGCGCAAGCTGCTGAATAAGTATAAACGCCTGGGCGAGGTATACGAGGACAACCGCGACAATCTCTTCCTCGTCTCGCTTGTTTTGCGCGTGACCAACCTGTCTAACGACATTCTTGGCCTGTTTTTCGGCGCGCTGGGGATGAATTTCTGGCAGTACCTGGCCAGCAGCTTTATTGGAATACTTCCGACGATGGTGCTCTACACTGTGCTTGGCAATGACCTCGACCCGACGAGCACGCCGGTCATGATATGCCTGGGGGTGGACCTGGCTTGCATAGCTGCGGCCTGGTTTGTGTTGAGGCTCAGGAAAAAGAGAAAGGGGAAGCAAAATGAAGAAAAAGCTCTCTGAGGGCAGAGAGTCCAAGCGCGAGGCCCTGCGCCGAAAGAGGAAGGAGGAGCCGGCCGCGTTCTGGACCTATATCGTCCTGCGCTTCATCGTGATACTTATCCTCATCCGCTGTATCCTCCGCGTCGATATTGAGAGCGCTTTCGTCTGCCTGCTGGTGCTTGTCATCTATACCCTGCCTCAGCTGGTGGAGGATAAGCTGAACATAGACATCCCGACCGCGCTCGAGGTTATAATCTTCGTTTTTGTATTTGCAGCGGAGATACTGGGTGAGCTTCAGGCTTACTTCATCAAGTACTCCAACTGGGATACGATACTGCACACCTCCTCGGGCTTTCTCTGGGCCGCCGTGGGCTTTTCCCTCGTAGACCTGCTCAATCGCAGCGACAACGTGAAGGTGCAGCTCTCGCCGGGCTACCTGGCGATAACCGCCTTCTGTTTTTCGATGACCATCGGCGTGCTCTGGGAGTTTATTGAGCTCTCCGCCGATAAGCTATTCCTGCTTGACATGCAGAAGGATACGATAGTCAACCAGATCTCGTCCGTCAGCCTGGACCCGACCAACAGCAATATTTCAATAACCGTCAAGGACATACAGGACGTCATCCTTGTAACAGGCTCAGGCGATATTCCGTTGGGACTGGGCGGCTTCCTGGATATAGGACTGTACGACACGATGGAGGACCTCTTTGTAAACTTCGTCGGCGCCGTGGTGTTCTCAGTCGTGGCCTTTTTCGAGTGCAAAAGCGAAAAGCGCCCTCTTACGACGGCGCTTACGCTCAGAAGAAAGAAAAAGGTGCAGAATACCTGATTTACTGACAGGCTGCGAGCACGGCGTCAAATAGCTCGCCGGGCATTTTCACGAAATACCAGCCCAGGTTCTGATAGCCCACATAGCCGCCTTCAATGAGCCGGAGCTCGACCGTGGTGCCGTCGGACATTGAAAAGTACAGGTGGCCCTGCACATCGCTGTCGTAGATGCTCCGGTTCGTCTCCCAGGTGTACACGAATTCTCCGGCACAGAGCTCGTCGAGGAAGCCGGAGATCGTGTCCTCAGGAAGCCCGAGCTGTCTGAAGTCGTATTCGGAGCTGTTCCAGTCCTCGTGCGTGAGGTAGGTTACGGTTTCCCAGTGCTCCGGCAGATGCAGGCGCTGGTCGAAAAGGTCGGCACCGGTGCCAAGTGTGATGCCGTTCAAACGCTCCAGCAGCATGGCTGAGCCGTCGTCAAAGAGACAGCAGATGCGGAAGTCGGGGTCGTAGCCGACGACGGTGTAAAGCTCTCCTGACATGGTGCCCGCGAACTCGACGTATTCGGATTCGTCCGACCACTCGTCGATGCTGCCCGTCGCGTGACCCAGGTATTCGCCCAGCAGTGCGGAGGCGTCGTCGAGCCACTCGCCCTGGGTGTAGACCGCGCTGTCGTAGACGACGCAGGCTATCATGTCCATGGCGACACCATCCATGGGCTCCAGAAGCTCTATGGCCGGGATGAATACACCGTCGGCAGATGACGCAGGTGCGGCGGCCGGAGATTCGGTGACGAACCCCGGCTCTGCGATGCCCGACGGTCGTATCTGTACCGCGGCAACAATCAGAATACAGGCTGCAAGCGCGGCGGCAAGGTAGTATACGCCGCGCTTGCGGCTTTTCTTTTTGTAGTCTGCGGCCTCGTCGATGTACTTGTCGTCTATATCGCTGAGACAGCGGGAAAGTCTGTCGTTTTTCATATGCTGATGCCCTCCGAAATGAGCGCCTCTCTCAGCGAGGCGCGGAGCCTCATGAGCAGCGAGGCGGTTTTTGACTGGGTCCAGCCCATGCGCGCGGCGAGAGCGGGGACGCTGTCGAGATACCAGTAGCGGCGCACGAAGGCGACACGCTGCTCGGTCCTGAGCGAGGCGAGCCAGCGGTCGATGCACTCCGTTATCTGAGCGTCCTCAACGGCGCGTTCCGGCGTCGTGTCCGACGCAAGGCAGTCGGCGAGTTCGTCAAAGACAAGCTCGGCTTCACCTCCGCCGCGCTTCTTGCGGCTTGCGTCGCGCAGTGTGTTTATGGCAAGGTTGCGCGTTATGCGTCCCACGAAGGCGCGGAGACTGCGCGGCTGCTCGGGTGGGATGGCGTTCCAGAGCCGGTAGAGCGCGTCGTTGACGCACTCCTCGGCGTCCCGTGCGTCGCCGAGTATGCCGAGCGCTACGGCGCGGCAATATGCGCCGTATTTTTCCTGTGCCGCCGGGACCGCGCCCTCGTCGCGTGACCAAAACAGCTCGATTATCCTCTCGTCGTCCATAGACTGTCCTCCTGTTGAAAGGCCCTTCAACTTTATAGACACCAAAAACGCCCGCGACGTTGCGTGAATAAGCAAAGAAAGGGGGAAACCCCTTGATAGGGCTTCCCCCTTGGACCTCCTTTCTGATCTTAATGATCAAAGGAGAGCGAAACTTTCAGACACTTGGGCTTATATCAGTCGAACGTACACTCCCAGCCTAGCCCTGCGAGACCGGATGGGTCAAAACCGGGGCGGGGAACGGCCCAGAGCATATCGGGCGTGTTCTCCTCGTGTGCGCCGCAGACGGCGGCAAATTCGTGCCAGCTTTCCGGGAACTCGACGCCCTCGCCGCCCTTGCGAAAGAGCGGCGCCATGCCGAGACGCGATTCGTACCAGCGGCAGAGGCTCTCCTCTGCGGGGAGCGTTGCCACGAGGTCGGCGCCCATGTCAAAGGCATCGCGTATGAGCCCCAGCCCTATTGTCTGTGCCGCACCTAGGCCGCGGTACGGCTCCGACGTTGCCATCGCGTAGATATACGAGCAGCGTGCGCCCCGTGCGGTCGCACCGGGGATGCAAAAGCCCATCGCGGCAATTCTTCCACCGTCCTCAGCCACACGGCAGTACTCGGGCCGCCACAGCAGGCGGAAGAACTCGCCCGTGAGCTCCTCGCCGTCGCCGAAAACCTCAGACCAGAGCCGTTGGAGAGCGGGAATATCGCCTTCACGCGAGAGGCGGAAGCTGAGCTCAGACATCCTTGGCCTCCCTCGCCGTGTACTTCGTGAGCAGGAACTCCGGGTAGTACTCCTGCTTGGCGGAGCGCAGGTTCTCATGGCCCATGTCGTCCTCGCGGTTGAGGTAGACGATGTTCGGGTGGTCGGCCATTATCTGCCTCGAAAACTCGCGGCAGACCATCGGATACGCGCCCGGCATGGAGGCGAAGGCCTTTTCAAAGTGCACGTCAAAGGTGTCGGTCGAGATGACCTCGCCCACCGTGAAGCCGACGAGCTTGCCGTCGGCAAAGAGGACGCCGCCCTCGAGACCGAGCTCCTTCCAACGCATGAAGCCGCGCACGATGGCCGCGTGCTCGTCGTCCAGGCCCTCTGGCGGGGCCTCATAGCCGCCCTGCCACTCGCCGAGCATACCCATGCACCAGGGCATCAGCTCCGGCGTCAGGCGCTTGAACTCCCAGGAGTGCTCCTTTTCGAAGCGGTTGCAGAAATTGCGCTTGCCGTGGAGCTTCTTGCCTGAGAAGGTGGAGAGCTTTTCTATGGAGTAGACATAGTCGTAGCAGTCGCGGTCCTCGAAGAAGCGGAAACGGCCCGGGTAAGCTGCCTCAAGCAGCGCGCGGTGTTCCTCGGTGATGCCGCGGATAGCGAGGGGATAGCCCCGGTGCGCGGCAAACTCGGTCAGCGCCTCGATGGAGGGCTTCACGTCGCCGGAGCCGATGGGGAAGGCGAAAAAGGGCATGTCCTCGTAGCGGAGCTTGGTCAGCAGCCGCCCGTCGACCGAGGCCAGATGCTGGCGGAAGGCTCCGTCCCACATGTAGATGTTCCCGAAATTGTAGTCAGCCGAGCGGGAATTCTCGGCCCGGATGAACGGCTCAGTCCAGTCCCTGTCGGTGATGGAGAGCTTGCGGAAATGCAGCATAAAACTTTGCCTTTCTGTATCAATATGTGTGCTCGCAGATGGAGCGTATCTCGGCCTGGAGCCGCTTGAGGTCGTCAAAGGTCTCGGGCCGCTTGTTCGGGTCGCGCAGCAGCGCCGCGGGATGATAGAGCGCCATGACGCGTCTGCCGTCGATGTCGAACCACTGGCCGTGCTCCTTCGTGATGCGGAAGTCCGGCTTGATGAACTTCATTGCGGATATGCGGCCAAGGCAGACAATTATCTTCGGCTGAAGCAGAGCTATCTGCCTCTGGAGCCACTCGGCGCAGGCCATCTGCTCCGTCTCCAGCGGGTCGCGGTTCTTGGGCGGGCGGCACTTCACCATGTTGCCGATGTATATCTTTGTGCGGTTGAGGTCAATGAGCTCGAGCATGTCGTCAAGCAGCTTGCCGCCGCGGCCGACAAAGGGCTCGCCCTTCAGATCCTCCTGCTCGCCGGGGCCTTCGCCGATGAACAGTACCTCGGCATCCTGTGGCCCGACGCCGAACACGACGTGGTGCCGCGTTTCGCACAGTCCGCAGCGCCTGCAGTTTAGACATTCATTTTTGAGTGTTTCCCAGTTATCCATTATCCCATAACCTTTCTCTGCGCAAGTTTACATAATATATCAGCCCTGTTGTCGAAAGGGCAATCTATGACGTGATCAAGCAGCCGGTCAAGCTCGCGGCCGAGCTCAGGGCCGGAGTAGCCGAGCCGCATCAGCTCTGCGCCGCCTATGGCGAGACCGGAGAGCGTCCAGCACTCGCCGGAGCGCAAAACTTCCCTCAGTGCACGGCTTTTGGGGTGTGCTGCCAGTACGGCGGCTTCTCCGTAGTCGCGCAGCATCCGCTTCCAGTCGCGGAGGCCGGACTTGAGCACCTCCACAGCGGCAGATGTGGTGCGCACCGTGGCGCTGTCAAAGCGGAGCGCTGTGAGCAGAGTAGAGGTAGACATAATATACCCGCCGCGCTCCAGCGCGAGACAAAAGCGCGCCGGGCGGGCATATATCGGCAGCGGCGCGAGCGGGCAGCGTTCCGCCGCGGCATCGCCGGGTGCGAGGTAGGCGTCGAGCAGGCGGAAGTCCACAAGGGACCAGACCGCGTCCGGCCGGGGACTGCGGAGAGTTTTGACCAGCTCGTCCCGCACACGCTCGGCGGAGAGCGAGGCAGCCAGGGGCGCGAGGGCACGTATGGCCTCAAGCGTGCGCGGTTCAATGTCAAAGCCAAGCTGGGCCGAGAAGCGGAGGGTGCGAAGCATGCGCAGTGCGTCCTCGTCAAAGCGACGCTCCGGCTCGCCCACGCAGCGGAGCAGACCGCGTTCCAGGTCGGCACGGCCTCCGAAGGGGTCGGTCAATCGCCCGGCGGCGTCCATGGCCATGGCGTTGACGGTGAGGTCCCTTCGCGCGAGGTCGGCCTCGAGCGGACAGCCGAAGGCAACGCTGTCGGGCCTGCGGTGGTCGGAGTAGGCGCCCTCGGCGCGGAAGGTCGTTACCTCTACCTTGCCGCCGTGTGAGAGGACGGTCACGGTGCCGTGCTTTATGCCCGTCGGCACGCAGCGGGGGAACAGCGCGAGTACCTCCTCCGGCATCGCGGAGGAGGCGACGTCCCAGTCTGAGGGCCGCCTCCCGAGCAGGCTGTCACGCACACAGCCCCCGGCCAGTACGGCCTCATGACCGGCCGAGCCGAGGGTACGCAGTATATTGAGCACATATTCAGGCGGCGTTTTCATTCCTGCTCCTGTCGATAGGTATAGATAAGCATAATTTATTATAATCCCGCGAAAATGACAAGGGTATTTTTAAAAAGAGAAACACCGCCAGTGCGCAGGCACAGGCGGTGCTCTTTGTCATCAGGTTCGGCTGCCCTGACCGTAGTAGGCGTTGGCGCCGTGTTTTCTAAAGTAGTGCTTGTCCTGAAGCCCGGCGGGCGCGGGGTTGACTCCGGGGCAGAAGCCGCTGGTCACAAAGGCCATGTGGGCCGTGGTTTCCAGCACCAGCGCGTTTTCAACGGACTTTTCGGCGCTGCCGCCCCAGGTGAAGGGCCCATGCTTGCAGACCAGGACGCCGGGGACGGCCAGGGGGTCGAGACCGCGTTCGCGGAAGGTCTCGACGATGACCTTGCCCGTGTTGAGCTCGTACTCGCCGTCTATCTCCTGCTGAGTGAGCGCGCGGGTGCAGGGAACGCTGCCGTGGAAGGTGTCCGCGTGCGTGGTGCCGTAGCAGGGCAGATCGCGCTCAGCCTGCGCCAGAGACGTGGCCCAGAGCGAGTGCGTATGTACCACGCTCCTGACGCCACTGAAGCTGCGGTAGAGCTCCAGGTGCGTGGGCAGATCGGAGGACGGCCTCAGCTCTCCCTCCACTATGTTGCCGTCCATATCGACAACGGTCATCATACCGGGTTCCATGACGGAATAGTCGACTCCGCTCGGCTTTATGACCACGAACCTGCCATCCTCCGAGATGGCGGACACATTTCCCCAGGTCATTATTACAAGACCGTATTCGACCAGCTTCAAATTGGCCGAACACACTTCTTCTTTGAGTTTTTCAAGCATCAGACGAACCTCCCAGCGATTTTATCGCCTCGGCGTAGCGCTCCTGCAGCCACTTTGCGGCTGAGGCGATCTCCTCGACGTCGCTCGTGCCCTCGGAATGCCACATCTCTATCATGTAGGGCCCCTTGTAGCCGAGCCGTTCGAGCTCGGCGAAGCGCGCCGTGAAGTCCACGCAGCCACTGCCGAAGGGCACGCATTTGAATTTCCCCTCGCAGCTGTCCGTGACGGCAATGGTGTCCTTTAGATGGATGGCCACGATGCTGCCCATGCCGCGGGCGAGCTCCTGCGCAGGGTCGTTCTCACCCCAGGCGCTGAGGTTGCCGAGGTCAGGGTAGACCTTGTACCAAGGTGAGCGGATCATCGACTCATAGCCCATGTGCTTGGTTATGGAGTTCATAAACGGCGTGTCCATTATCTCCATAGCCAGCATGACCTGGCTGCGCTCGGCCCTGCCCGCCGCCCAGAGCATACCTTCGCGGAATGCGCGTACCGACTCCGGTGTCGAGGGCTCGTAATATACGTCGTAGCCCGCGAGCTGTATGACGCGGATGCCAAGCTCGCAGGAGAAGTCGATGGCGCGGTCCATGATGTCGCGCGCCCTGGCCCTTACCGCAGCGTCAGAGCTGCCGAAGGGGAAGCGACGGTGCGCGCTCAGGCACATGGACTTTATCTGCATGCCCGTGTTGGCACAGGCTGCCCTGAGCTCCGAGAGGGCGGCTCTGGAGTTATAGAGCCGCTCTATCCTCTCATCCTTTTCGTCTATGCTTATCTCGACGTAGTCAAAGCCGAGACCGCGCGCGTGCAGCAGCCGCTCTTCCCAGGAAATAGACGGGTCAAAGGCCTTTTCGTATATGCCCGTAAGGTGGTCTCCAAACATAGAGTTCTCGCCTCCGGATACGGGCTCAGCGCTTCACGCGGGCGCTGCCTCCGGCCGCAAGGGCCTCGGCCTCCTGCCTGGTGACAAGGTTCCAGTCGTTGCGGATGGTGTGGCAGAGCGCGGAGAAGGCGGTTGCAAAGTCGATGGTGCGCTGGCCGTCGTAGCCCTGGAGCATGCTGTATATGAGTCCGGACGCGAAGCTGTCGCCGCCGCCCACGCGGTCGTTTATCTCGATGTTTTCGTACTTTCTGGAGACAAAGAAGCCGTCGCGCGTCATCATGCAGCCCTGCCAGTTGTTCAGCAGCGCGCTCTTGACCTCACGCAGGGAGGTGCCGACGGCCTTGACGTGGGGGTACTTCTCCATTACCTTTTCCGCGACCTTCTTGTAGTTCATGGGGTCGATGGAGGAGAAGTTCTCGTCGGTGTTGTCGGCCTTGATGCCGAGCATGGTGTCGAAGTCCTCCTCGTTGCCGAGAATGACGTCAATGTAGGGCATGAGCGACTCGGCGGCGGCGCGGGCGGTCTCGCGGTCCCAGAGGGTGCTGCGGTAGTTGAGGTCATAGCTCGTGACGGCGCCGTTCTTCTTGGCGGCTTTGAGGGCCGCGAGCACCTCGGTGGCGGTGTGCTCGCCGAGGGCGGTGACGATGCCGGTGGAGTGGAACCAGCGGGTGTCGAGTATCTTCTCCCAGTCGATGTCGCCGGGCTGTATCTTGCTGAGGGCCGTGTGGCCGCGGTCATAGAGCTGATAGCTCGGGCGCGGGCCGATGCCGACCTCGATGAACGCAAGACCGTTGCGGGTACGGCCTATCTTGTCGTACTCCTCGACGACGACGTTGGACATGTCCACACCGTACATCTGGGCACGGCTGACGATGTACTTGCCCGTCCAGTTGTCGACCAGCTTGGTGACGTAGGCCGTTTTCATCGTGGGGAGCAGCTTCTCCACGCTGAGATTGGAAATGTTTACGCAGCAGTTGAGCTCCGCCGCAGCTATGCCGAGCCTGAGCTCATCGGTCTGGCCCAAACGGTCGTGCTCCGGCGGAGACATGCGGATGTTGGGCTCGCCGAAGCTCATGAAATCATACTTTGCCATCTCAAAACACTCCTCTCAGTATCTCAAAGGCTGTTTACAGTGTAGTATGCGACTTCGTTGGTCTCCCGGTTGGCCGAGAGGATGATGTCCCGGCCGTCCACGACGCTGTGCAGCACGTTGGCCGGGCCGACGTCGCGGTCAAGGACCTCTACAACGTACTCCCCGTCGTTCCAGTACACAGCGAGCAGCTCTCGCTCGCCCTTCCTGTAACCGATTATGGCCATGTTCCGGCCGCATATGGTGCAGCCGCATATCGCGTGGGCAAACTCAATCTTTTTGGCGTACTCAAAGACGGGGACATATTCTTCGCCGGTCTTTTTGTATATCCTGAGCGTGTCGCCGTGGAAGGGGCTGAGCGTGAGCAGCTCCTTTTCGCCGTCGCCGTCGAAGTCCACCATCACGGCGTCGCTTGCGGCGTCGGTCATGAGCGTCTCGATGGTCCACTCGCCACCGCGCTCGGCTGGGGGAGTGAAGCGGAAAGCGCCGCTGTCGCAGGTGACAAGGCCGGTCTCTACGCCGTCGTGTACGTCCCTGGAATAGCCGTGGTTTTTGAGCATGTTGTCCTTGAGCAGCACCAGCGGGAGGCGGTAATCCTCAGGCTTGGAGAGCAGGTCGTCCGGCAGTTCGCAGGCGTAGGTCATGCCGGGGAAGCGCCAGTCGTCCTTGTACTCGTAGTCGCTCTTTATGCAGCAGGCGAGCAGGTAGTTGACGCCGCCGCGCTTGAGTATGTCGAAGCGGTGGACATAGGGCAGGTCGGCAACGGTGCTGACCTGCCAGCCGTCATCCGACGGGCGACAGAGGATGATGCTGGCCTCCTTGGAGTTGTTGGGGGAGTAGAAGCGATGTGTGGCAAGGAAGGCTCCGTCGGAACCGGGGACCTGCACGGCGGACATGGTGCCGCCGGGGCCCTTCCAGATCTCGTCCACCTCATTGCCGTGCTCGTCAAAGAGCAGGCAGGAATACTCCTTCTCGGAGGCGACCAGGAAGTGGGGCATGTCCTTGTACCTGAGCGGGGCCACACAGTAGCAGAGCGTCAGGTCGGAGATGACCTTTTTCTCGATTTCCATGACACTTTACCTCCGGGCGCTTTACAGCATGGAGCGGAAGGGTATGTTCTGCGGCGCCTCGAAGCAGTCCTCGAAGCCCCTGCGGTGGTGATACGCCATCTTGTCCTTGTCGGTGGGGTAGACGTACTTTCCGCCGACTTCCCAGAAGAAGGGGTGGAAGGAGTAACCCAGGCGGTCCTTCTTCATGTCCCAGAGCACCTTTATCTCGGCGGGATCGGCCATGAAGTTGGTCCAGACATCGTAGTGGATGGGGATGACGACCTCGCAGCGGAGGGCCTCAGCCATGCGCAGAATGTCGCAGGAGGTCATCTTGTCGGCCATGCCGACGGGGTTCTCGCCGTAGGAGCCGAAGGCCACGTCTATCTTGTGGTCCTTGCCGTGCTTGGCGAAGTATATGGAGTAGTGGCTGTCGCCGGAGTGATATATGTTGCCGCCGGGGGTTTTGAGGAGGTAGTTGACAGCCTTCTCGTCCATGTCGGTCGGGCAGATGCCGGTCAGCTCCTCACGGTCGGGTCCGGTGGAGTCGGTGGTGACGAGGCAGGTGCGGTCGAAGGAGTCGAGGCAGACGATCTCTATGTCCTTGACGCGGACCACGTCGCCGGGCTTTACGGTGATGCAGCGCTCGGCGGGGACGCCCCACTTTATCCAGGTCTCAACGGACTTCTTGGGTCCAATGAAGGGGACGGGGATCTCCTTACCGTTCTCGTCGACGGTGGTCATGCCGCTGTTGATGACGTGAGCCGCCCACTCGGCGCTCATATGGTCCTGATGGTAGTGAGTGGCGAGCACGGCGTCCACGCTCTTGAAGCCGAAGGGGTCAAACACGAAGGGGACAGCGCGCAGATTGGGCTGCATCCTGCGGGCGCCGCACATGTTGGCCATCTGGTGGCCGACCTTCATCTTGTCGTCGCCGTGGGTGCGCTTGCCGTTGCCGCACCAGAGGTCGATGGTGATGTTGGCGCCGGCGGGGGTTTTCATCCAGATGCCGGTGCAGCCGAGCCACCACATGGCTACGGTGCCGGGCTTGACCTCCTCGCGCTCTATGTCCTCATTGAGCCAGGTGCCCCACTCGGGGAAGGTGCTCATTATCCAGGATTCCCTTGTCATATCGCTGATCTTGCTCATAACTGCGTTCCTTTCCGCGCCGGTATGTGGGCGCGTATATTAAATTTGTGTGGTATTTACAGGGTTCAGCCGAAAATCTTTTTAAAGCCCCGCTCGAGATCTGCTATGAGGTCGTCTGCGCATTCCAGGCCGGCGGAAACGCGGATGAGGTCGGCGGGGATGCCCTTCTCTTTGTCCTCGGCCTTCGGGCTGATGAGCGAATGTGCTTCGCCGAGGCTGACCCAGTGCTTGAAGAGCTTGAGCTCGGGGAGAAATTCGTTGAAGAGCGTGTCGTGGTCGGTGTCGAGCAGGAAGCAGAGCATGCCGCCGTAGCGCTTGAGCTGCTTACCGGCAAGCTCGTGCCCGGGGTGCCTCTCGAGACCGGGGTAGATGAGCTGCTTCACAAAGGGCTTGGTGTCGAGATAGGCCACAAGGCGCTCGGCATTGTCGCAGTGCTTTTCCATCCTTATTGGCAGCGTCTGGAGCCCGCGGGAGATGAGAAAACTGCTGAAGGGGCTGATGCAGGGACCGAGCACGCCCATCATGCGCTGGAGCTTGTAGTATATCTCGTGGTCGTTGGTGCTGATCGCGCCGCCGAGCGTGTCGCCGTGGCCGTTCATGTACTTAGTGGCGCTCTCGCAGACTATGTCGCAGCCGTAGTCGATGGGACGGCAGAGATAGGGCGAGGCAAAGGTGTTGTCCACCATGATCTTGGCCCCGTATTTGTGAGCCAGCTCGCTGCACTTTTTGAGGTCCATGACGTCCAGCATCGGGTTCGTCACCGTCTCCGTTACGACGAGGGCGGCGCCGCCCTTTTTCAGCTCTGCTTCGAGAGCATCGGTGTCGGTCATGTCGACCATTACGACATCGGCGTCGAGCAGACGGGGCAGGTCCTCGCGGACGAAGAAGTAGGACCAGATGTAGAGGTCCTTGTGGCAGATTATCCTGTCTCCGTGCTTGAGCAGAGCCAGCATGGGCAGGGTGACGGAAGCAACGCCGCTCGCGGTGACGAGCGTGTACTTCGCGTTTTCGAGGGACGCTATGTTGCTGCAAAGCGCATCCCTGGAGGGGTCGCCGTGGCGCTGATAGGTCGTGCCCGAGGTGACCGAGGCATATATCGGCACAGACGAGCGGTCGGTGTAGTTGCCGACCTCAATCGCCCGCGTCGCGAAATCCATGCCTTCAAACTCGGCGTTTTTCTCAAATATGCTCACCCGGTCGATAGTGGGCATCAGGTCTTCGCTTCTTCCCATAATTAGCCTCCGGTATAATTAAAATGCTTTACTGCTCCAGGAAACAGGCCACCTGGTGTCCGTTCCCTATGTCCCTGAGTTCGGGTTCCTCGTGCTTGCAGCGCTCCATGCAGCGATTGCACCTGGTGTGGAAGCGGCAGCCGGAGGGCGGGTCAATGGGGTTCGGCACTTCGCCCTCTAGGATTATCCGCTCGCGCTGGAAATGCGGGTTTGCGTCGGGCACGGAGGATATGAGCGCCTGGGTGTACGGATGGCGGCAGTTGTCGAAAAGCTCTGCCGAATCCGCAACCTCGACTATCTTGCCGAGGTACATGACCGCAGCACGGTCGGAGATGTGCTTGACCACCGCCATGCCGTGTGCGATGAACAGGAAGGACACCCCCAGCTCCTTCTGAAGCCTTTTCAGGAGATTGAGTATCTGCGCCTGCACGGACACGTCGAGAGCCGAGACCGGCTCGTCGCAGACGATGATCTTCGGCTGCATGGCGAGGGCCCTTGCGACGACGATTCTCTGCCTCTGACCGCCGGAGAACTCGTGCGGGTATTTCTGCAGGTCGTATTCGTTCAGCCCGACCTGCTTGATGAGCTCGCAGGCGCGGTCGTAGATCTTTTCCTTGGGCAGCAGCTTGTACTCCTTTATGGGCTCGGCAAGCACGGAGAGTATGCTCTTCGTGGGGTCGAGCGAGCCGTAGGGGTCCTGAAACACCATCTGGAAGCCCTGGCGAGCGTCATGCAGTTCCCGGCGGCTGAGCGAGCCGACGTGCTTGCCGTCAATGATTATCTCGCCGGAATCGGGCTTGATGAGCTGCATGATGAGCTTGCCGACCGTCGTCTTGCCGCAGCCGGATTCGCCGATGAGACCGAGCGTCTCGCCTTTGTTTATTGTGAAGGACACGCCGTCGACGGCCTTGACGTAGCCCACCGTGCGCTTGAAAAGGCCCTTTTTGACGGGGAAGTGCTTTTTGAGGTTTTTGATTTCAAGTACTGGTTCAGACATCTCATCGCCTCCTCTCACAGAGCGCCGCTGCTGCGCCTGTGGCAGGCGCAGAGATGGCCGTCTCCGACGTCTTTGAGCTCCGGCACCGACTTTGCGCAGGCCTCGGTGAAGTAGGGGCACCTGGGACCAAAGGCGCAGCCGCTGGGCAGCGCGCCGAAGCTGGGGATGGAGCCGTCGATGGAGTAGAGCTCCTCGACCTCGCTGCTCATCTTGGGAATGGACATTATCAGCCCCTGCGTGTAGGGGTGCGCCGGGTGGTCGAAAAGCTCGCAGACCTCGGCGACCTCGACTATCTTGCCGGCATACATGACGGCTACCCTGTCGCAGTTCTGCGCTACAACGCCGAGGTCGTGGGTGATGAAGAGCACGGACATATTCAGCTTTTTCTTCATGTCCTTGATGAGCTGGAGTATCTGTGCCTGTATCGTCGGGTCGAGAGCCGTGGTGGGCTCGTCGGAGATGAGCAGGGTGGGGGAGCAGGCCAGAGCCATGGCTATCATCACGCGCTGGCGCATGCCGCCGGAGAGCTCGTGAGGATAACAGTCCACCCTCGTCTCGGGCGACTGCACGCCCACGTCACGAAGTATGTCTATGGCCATTTGCCGGGCTTCCTTCTTGCTCACGCCCTTGTGCAGGCGTATGACCTCCATTATCTGATTCCCGCAGGTGTAGACGGGATTGAGGGAGGTCATCGGCTCCTGGAATATCATCGATATCCGGTTGCCGCGTATGCTGCGCAGCTCCGCGTCGCTCATCTTGAGTATGTCGCGGCCCTCGAATATGATCTCGCCGCTGTCGATGCGCGCCGGGGGCGCGGCGATGAGCCGCATTATCTCGCGCGAAGTCACGCTTTTGCCGGAGCCGGATTCGCCGACCATGCCGAGGGTCTCGCCTCGCTTTATATCAAACGACACACCTCTTATAACAGGGGTCATCACGCCGTCGTATTTGAATGAAATCTGCAGGTTCTTGACCTGTATCAAAGTGTCGTCCATTGCCGCCTCCTGTTTTTCAGTCTGCTTTGATCTTCACGTCCAGCGCGTCGCGCAGGCCGTCGCCGAAGTAGTTGAGCGCAAGGACCGTCAGTACTATGGCTATGCCGGGGAAGATGCTCAGCCAGGGCGCCATGGAGATGTAGTCATAGCCCTCTCTGAGCAGAGAGCCCCAGCTTGCGTTCGGAGCCTCAACGCCGAGGCCCATGTAGCTGAGCGAGGCCTCGGTTATTATCGCCGACGCCGCGGACAGGGTAATCTGCACGATGAGCACGGACATGAGGTTGGGCATGATGTGCTTGAGCATTATCTTGAACTTGCTGAGTCCCGCGCAGATAGCGCTGTCTATATACTCGCGCTTCCTGAGCGAGAGAGTCATGCTTCGGGTGAGCCTTGCAAAAGCGGGCGTGCTCGCAAGGCCTATGGCCAGAACAACGTTTATTATGCTGCCGCCTTCCATGATCGCGCCGAAGACCAGGCCGAGCAGAATGGTGGGGAAGGCGCACATCGCGTCTATTATCATGGAAAGCACCTGGTCAACCAGCTTGCCGCTGTAACCGGCTATGACACCGATAACCGTACCGATGACCGCTGCCACGAGCACCGAAAGCACGCTGACAGCTATCGAGATGCGCGCACCGTAGAGCACGCGGCTGAGCACGTCGCGGCCAAATATGTCGGTACCGAACCAGTGGGACGCGCTGGGGCCGGAGAGCGCATTGGCCGTGTCCATGGCTGCGTGGTCATAGGGACATATCATATTCCCGAATATCGCGAGGAACACGATGATGAGGAACACCGCGCCGCCGAATACGGCGGTCTTTCTCTTGGTGAATCTCTGAATTCTCCTGCGACGTTCGGTCATGGGCTTTTTTTCTCTGCTGTTCACGTCGAAACTCCTCCAAACATCTGTGCTGATATCCTCATCGCTCCGAGAAAGTGATCCTGGGGTCGATGTAGGCGTTGAGGATGTCCGCAACTAGGTTGACGATCACTACCGTGATGACGACCGCCATGGACAGCCCCATGACCACCGGATTGTCGCGCTGGTTTATCGCGTCCACCATCGACTTGCCCATGCCGGGGATGAGAAAGACCGTCTCAACGACAAAGGCGCCGCCTATGAGTCCGTTTATCTGGTTGGTGATGGAGGTCACGACGGGGATAAGTGCGTTCCTCAGCGCGTGCTTCCAGAAGACCAGCTTGTTTTTGAGACCTTTCGAATAAGCCGTTGTGATGTAGTCCTGAGAGAGCGCGTCGAGCATGGCGCTTCTGGTCTGCCTCGCGATCGGCGCGGCCAGAGAGAGGCCAAGGGTGATGGAGGGGAGTATCATGGACTTGAGGTTTTCAATCGGGTCGACTGAGAACTTGACAAAGCCAGAGGCCGGAAGCCACTGCAGCTTGACCGACACCAGCATTATGAGCAGCATGCCGAGCCAGAAAGCAGGCATCGCGACGCCGACCATCGAGATGGTACTGAGCACATAATCAGTCGGCTTGTTGCGCTTCACTGCGCAGAGAAGGCCCACCGTCACGCCAACCAGAATGGCGATGATAATGGAGATCAGGATAAGCTCCAGCGTCACGGGGAAGCGCTCCGCCAGGCGGTCGCTGACCTCCTGACCGCTGAAGTGTGATACGCCCATGTCGCCTCGCACAAAATTGGTGAGCCAGGTCCAGTACTGGACATATATGGGGAGGTTGAGACCGTATTTCTCCATCAGCTTCTGCTGCTGCTCCACAGTTCCGCCTTCACTGAGTATGCTGTCAACAACATTGCCGGGAAGCAGGTTCATAAAGAGGAACATTATAATACTGACTATCAGCAGCAGGGGGATTATGCTGATAACCTTCTTAACAATGTAAGTACCCATGTTTCATCTCCTCTTTTGGGAACGGGGCTGCCATAGGCAGCCCCGTCTTTTTTTCTTATATCAAAGCCTTACTCGCTGAGCCAGGCCTCGGAGTAGTAGCACGCAGTATCGCTGTCCCAATACAGGCCGTTGAGGTTGTTGCTGTACGCGGTGTAGTTGGGGGCGTAGAAAAGAGTGCAGATGGGGATGTCGTTGTAGATGAGCTCCTGCATCTCGCCAAGGATGGCGGCCTGCTCGTCTGCGTCGAAGGTCTCGGTGAGGCTGTCAAGCAGCGTCTGGAACTCGCTGTTGTGCCACTTGGAGCAGTTCTGCAGCGCGGTGTCGCCGAAGATGTAGTCCATGGAGATGCTGGCGGTCACCTTGGGGGTGCCGTTGTTCTGCAGGCGCATGCCGGCGGGGGCGTCCTCGTTGTCGACAGCCCAGGTGGACTTGATGGCGGCGCCGTCCTGGCCGACCAGCTTGATGTCGAAGCCGGCTTCCTTGGCCTGGGCCTGGACCATCTCGCAGACCTGCTGCATGACGCCGTAGGTGCCGTAGTAGAGCTCGACCTCAACGCCATCGGGGTAACCAGCCTCGGCAAGCAGCTCCTTGGCCTTCTCGGGGTTGTAGGTGTAGTTCTCGAACTCCTTGTAGAAGGACTGGAAGCTCATGATGTTGGTCGGGGACTGCAGGCCCTCATTGGAGCAGAAGGTAGCATTGAACTCGTCGAAGTTGACGGCGTAGCACATGGCCTCGCGCACGAGCTCGTTGTCGAAGGGCTCCTTGGACATGTTCATGTAGAGGAAGTACTGATAGCCGCAGGTGAGGGACTTGACGGTGACGTTGGAGGCGTTCTGCAGCTGAGCGAGGGTGGTGATGCCGGAGAAGTAGTCAAGGGAGTTGATGTCGCCGGAGAGCATGTTCTGGGTCATGACGCTCTCATCGCTGACCAGCTGGACGGTGACGCCGTCGAGGTAGGGGAGCTGGTTGCCTTCGGCGTCGGTCTTGTAGTAGTTCTCGTTCCTGACGGTCTTGATGCTCTCACCGTCGATGAACTCGGTCATGATGAAGGGGCCGCAGCCGCCTTCGCGGGCAAAGACCTCGTTGTCGCCGGTGGACTTGTAGCTCTCAATGGCAGAGGGAGCCATGATGTAGCCGATGGGGGTGGTCATTGCAGCGGGGAAATCGGAGTTCGGGGAGGAGAAATTGAACTGGACCGTGTACTCGTCGACAGCCTCAACGCTCTCAAGGCCGGTGATGTAGTCGATGAGTATGTGCTGGTACTCGGGGTCCATGTAGAGATTAAAGGTAGCGACGACCGCCTCGGCGTTTACGGGCTCGCCGTTGAAGAACACGGCGTTCTCCACGAGCTCCATCGTGATGGTAAGGCCGTCCTCGGAGACGGTGTAGCCGGTGGCGAGGTTGGGCAGAACGTTGGCGTTCTCGTCGGTGACGAGCAGGCTCTCAAAGAAGAGACCGTAGACGTTCTTGTCAATCTGCACGGCGCTGGTCTGCATCGGGTTGATGACGGTGGTGCCGGAACGCCTGATGGTTATCGTTCCGCCGTACTTGCTGTCGGAAGCGACCGGGGTTCCGGAAACCTCAGGGGCGTCGCTCTCGGCGGCAGGCTCGGTCCCGCAGGCGGCCAGGCTGAATACCATGACCAGGGCCAGACACAGTGCGAGGAGTTTTACTGTCTTTTTCATCTCTTTTTTGTCCTTTCTTATCGTATTTTTTGCGCGGTTCATTTCATATATCAAACTAATTAGTATATTACAACGTATTTTTATAAAATAATAGTGACAATAATTACATACTTTGCGCCGCTGGTTTGTCGTTATTGTCAAATCGAATCATATAACGTTCAATTTAATGCAAAATAATTTTCATATAATGATGCTATATGTTGACTTATTGAAATCACCGTTGTATACTGTACAATAGAAAAGGTGTATGGCAATGCTCCGTGATCCGCCTAATATCTGTAACCCACGTGCGTATGCTGATTTGGAGGGGACAGCGTATATGAAAACCAGTAAGAACGTCATTATGTCACGGCAGGATGAAATAATGAGCTACATCCAGCGCAACAACTATATTAAGATTTCCGAGCTGGCCAAGGCTTTCGGCGTTTCAACGGCCACTATAAGGCGCGATATAAGCGCGCTTGAGGAGAGCGGGGAGGAGATACGCTGCAAGGGAGGCATATGCATAGCGGACACGAGCAATGCCCTGCCCAAGTTTGATAACGAGCGCTATTTCTCCTCGCATACCCAGGAGAAGGAAGCCATTGCCCGAAAGACCGCCGAGTTTATTGAAGATGGAGACACAATATTTATAAATGGCAGCTCTACTGCTTTTCGCATCATTCCGCATATAAAAGGCAAGTCCGTTACCATCATCACCAACAACGGCCGCAGCCTGTTCGCGGACAGGAACTACGGTACAGACCTCATAATCATCGGCGGAGAGGTCATAGGCAACGCCATGGCGGGGAACATGAAGATGTCCATGACGGGCGCGCTGGCTGTGGAGATGATAAGCCGTATATCCACCACCAAGTGCATCCTGGGCGTGAGCGGCATCAGCGCCGAGGGCGGGCTGACCTCCATGGCGGTGCAGGACCCGGCTGTGAACAGGGCGATGATACAGCACTGCAACGGTCCGGTCATCATCGCGGCGGACCATCGCAAGGTCGGTATAAGGCACAATTTCCTTTTCGGCAGCCTTTCCGATGTCAGCCGCCTTGTGACGGATACGGGCAGCGATCCGCAGGAGCTTGAGAACATACGCCGCGCCGGTGTCGAGATAACGCTGGTAGACCCCGATAAATGAGAATAAGCACGAGAAACAGGGGGACCGCCCGATTATAGGCGGCCCCCTGCGTGCGTTCTGTTTTAATCCTTGTATTGTTAAGCATAATGTATTATAATCGCATGGAAAAAGAGAAAACAAATTCTTCAAGAGGCTTGGAGCATATATGGCAGACTTTGAACAATACCTGAAACCCGGCAAGCGCGGCCACCTCATTGGTGCGGGCGGAGTCTCTATGGCGCCGCTGGCCGAGGTGCTGGCCGGCATGGGCCTTGTCATCGACGGCTCGGATATGGCCGAGAGCGACAAGACCCGCTATTTGCGCAGCCTGGGCATAGACATCAAGATTGGCCACTCGGCAATGAACGTGGCGCCCGATATCCAGTTCGTGGTCCGCACCGCCGCAGTGCATGACGACAACCCCGAGATAGTCGAGGCCAGGGCCCGCGGCGTGCCGGTTTTCGAGCGCGCACAGGCCTGGGGCGCCATCATGAAGGACTATGACAACGCCCTTTGCATAGCGGGCACCCACGGCAAGACCACTACCACCAGCATGTGCACCCACATCCTCATGGCTGCGGAGCGCGACCCGACCGTCATGATAGGCGGCACGCTGCCGCTGCTGCACGCCGGCCACCGCGTCGGCGGCGGGGACACCATTATCCTTGAGAGCTGCGAGTATCACGACTCCTTCCTGTACTTCTGCCCGACGATAGCCGTCATCCTGGACATCGAAGAGGACCATATGGACTACTTCAGCGATCTAGAGGACGTAAAGCACTCGTTCCGGGAGTTCGCCTCGCGCGTGCCGGCAAACGGCAGGATAGTCGCGAATATCGACGACCGCAACACCATGGACGCCCTCGCACCGCTCGACAGGGAGCTTTTCACCTTTGGCCTGACCGATAAGGCTGACGTCTACGCGCGCAACATCCGCCGCGTCGGCGCAAACAGCGAGTTCGACATCTACTGTCACGGCAAGCTCTTCACCAGCGTAACGCTGCACATCCCCGGCATGCACAATGTGAAGAACGCACTTGCGGCTACGGCGGCATGCATCTGCCTCGGCGTGAGGCCCAACGCGGTCAAATACGGCCTCGCGGGCTTCAACGGCGCGGGGCGCAGGTTCGAATTCAAGGGTAAGTTTAACGGCGCGGACGTATATGACGACTACGCCCACCATCCCGGAGAGCTCAAGGCCCTGCTCGACGCGGTAGAACCTCTCGGCTACAAGCGCACGATACTCGTGTTCCAGCCGCACACCTACACGCGCACCGCGGCGCTCTTTGACGACTTCATCGTTCAGCTCGCCCGCCCGGACATCACCTATCTCGCCGAAATATACGCAGCTCGCGAGCACAACACCCTCGGCATCTCGTCCGCGGACCTGGCGCAGCATATAGAAGGCTGCCGTTTTTTCCCGAGCTTTGATCAGATCGAGGCCAGCCTACGCGAGACCGCGCGCCCCGGCGACATCATACTCACGGTGGGCGCAGGAGATATCTATAAAATAGGCGAGCGCCTGGTAAGTGACTGATACCCTGAATAAATCCCCCGAAATCTGGCGGATTTCGGGGGATTTTTGCATCTTAAACAAAACTTAATTGAATTATAATGCGCCTTACATTGACAGGAAGGGAAAATTGAGCTAAAATAGCCGTGTTATCACGCTTAATACGGCTAACGGAGGACAGAAAATGAAAAAGCATACACGAATTGCGGCACTGCTCATGGCGGCGGCGCTTATGCTGACGCTTCTGGCCGGCTGCGGAGGCGGGCCGGAGGACGAGCAGACAACGGACGAGCCGGGCAGCGATGCTTCCGGACTTGTCTGGGTGTCTGAATTCACCAAGGTGAACGGCATTGAAGATTACATAAGCAATCCCGTTATTCTCGACGGCAAGGCCTATGTGTCCCAGAGCGGTTACGACGAGACCACCGGCACCTGGACGCCGGGCATCTGGGTCATAGACCTGAGCACCGGCGAGGCGTCCAAGCTGGAGGGCTATACGCCGTCTACCGGACCCGAGGGTTATGAGGATGTCTATGTCAGCATCAACAGCCTTTCCGCCGCTGCCGACGGCGGCTTCTGGGTTAGCGAGAGCATAAATGCCACCCGCTTCAACCTGCCCGAGGGCTTCAACGAGGAGACCGACGACCGCTATCAGTACGCCGAGGAGTACAGCTCTGCCGCCCTGCGCCATCTGGACGCGACCGGCGCGGAAGTGAGCTCAATCGACCTCAGCGCTGCCCAGGCGGCTGCCGAGGCCAACTCCCAGGCCACCGCTGACATGTACGGCGGCTCCATGTACCTTAGCAGCTCTGGCTCCGATGCAGAGGGCAACATTGGCCTGCTGTACAACCAGAGCATACTGGTCATGCTCTCCAACACCGGAGAAGTGCTCTATTCCGGATATCAGGAGGGCTGGTGGGACAAGTTCATGACCCTCCAGGACGGTACCCTTGCAATGATAGGCAGCGGCAGCGCCGGCTATGTGCTCAGGCCTCTTGATTTTGCTGCCAAGGGCTTCGGCGAGGACATTGAGCTGCCCCAGGGCGCCTATAACACCTACCCCGGCGGCGGTGAATACACCGTCAGCTACATAGACAGCTCCTATGTCTACGGCTTCAAGGCCGAGACGGGCGAGACCGTGCAGCTTGCCTCGCTCATAAACTGCGACGTCAACGAGGAGAACGTCAGCGCCCTCACGCTCACGGAAGACGGCGGCATTATCTGCCTGCTCTTCAGCTACGACGACAACAGCGCGGAGATCGCGCGCCTCGTGCAGAAGGATGCCTCCGAGATACCCGAGACCAAGACGCTGCGTCTCGCCTGCAACTATCTGAGCCAGGATCTCAGGAGGCAGGTGCTCGACTTCAATCGCGCCAACACCGGTGTGCGCATAGAGGTCATTGACTACTCCCAGTACGCCACTGAGGACGACTATTCCGCGGGCATCACCAAGCTCAACACTGAGATAATAAGCGGCAACGTGCCCGACCTCTTTGTCGCCGACGAGCTGCCCATTGAGCAGTACGGCGCGAAGGGCCTGCTCTACGACCTCTATGAGCTCATCGACTCCGACGAGGAGCTCTCCCGCGACAGCTTCTTCCCCAACATCCTCAAGGCTATGGAAACGGACGGCAAGCTCTACTCCATAACCTCCACCTTTGGCATCGTGAGCCTTGTCGGCAACGCTGAGGTCGTGGGCGAGGAGATGGGCTGGACGCTTCAGGAAATGATGGATGTCGTGAACGCGCACCCCGAGGTGCAGTATGTGCTTGACCCGGGTTCTACCAAGTCCACCATGCTCCAGACGATGCTCGCGCTCAACCTGGGCGAGTATGTAGACTGGACCACGGGCGAGTGCAGTTTCAACGGGCAGGATTTCATTGACGTTCTGAACTTCTGCAACATGTTCCCTGAGACCTACGACTACAGCAGCGGCAACTACGAGAGCACCCCGGCCCTCGTTTCCAGCGGCCGTCAGCTGCTAGCAACCTATTCTGCCAGCGATTTTGAGCAATTCCAGATGTATGAGGCCATGTTCGGCGGACAGCTGGCCTTCAAGGGCTTCCCAACCAGCGAGGGCGTGGGCAATGTGGTGATGCCTA
Organism: uncultured Eubacteriales bacterium; assembly: GCA_900546485.1. Classification (GTDB taxonomy): domain Bacteria; phylum Bacillota; class Clostridia; order Oscillospirales; family Oscillospiraceae; genus Scatomorpha. The sequence goes on along the minus strand of URDK01000024.1, from coordinate 3,683 downwards.
CCGGCAGCCGTCTGAGCATCAGCTCCACCTGTGAGGATGTTGAGGCCGCCTGGAGCTTCGTGCGCGGAATGCTGACTGAGGAATATTTCAGCGAGGATAACTACTACGTCTACGGCTACCCGCTCAACAAGGCTGCCTTCGACAAGCTCGAGGCCAAGGCCATGGAGAAGCAGTATGAGACCGATCCCGAGACCGGCGAGCAGGTCGAAGTTTCCACCGGCGGCTGGGGCTGGGATGACTTCTACATAGACATATATGCTATGACCGAAGAGCAGGCTCAGCAGCTCGAGGAGCTCATCGCCTCCGTCGACCGCACCTACTCCTACGACAAGAACATCATGGACCTCGTCATGGAGGAGTCCGCCGGTTTCTTTGCCGGCACCAAGACCGCCGAGCAGACCGCGAGCCTCATTCAGGACCGCGTGTCCATCTATGTGAACGAGCAGAGGTAAGCCAAGAGGCAAAAGAAAGGCTTATGAAACCTCATGAGTAAAGAAATCAGAGGCAAAAGGCTCATTTTGCGTGAGCAAAGAGAAGAAGATGCGCCGTTTTATGCCTATTGGTTCAATCAGCCGAAGGTCATGTTCCAATGCGGCTTTGAGAAGCCTACCGATGTGGAAGAGGTAAAGACCTGTATCAACGTAAACCATAAATCGGAGGACTCGGTCTGGTTCACCATTACGGATCTCGACGGTAATATCATAGGCGAGACCGGCCTGCTCCGCATGTTTCCTGCATGGCACCAAACCGACCTTACAATCATCATTCCCGATCCGGAGATGCAGCACAAGGGCTACGGGACAGAAGCGATCCGCATAATGCTCGATATGGCCTTTAATGAGTATGAAATGCACCGTGTCTCAATCGGAGTGGTGGGCTTGAATACCGAGGCGCTGGAGTTCTACAGGAAAATCGGCTTCAAGCAGGAAGGCATCATGGAAGAGGCCTATTACTACAACAATGAGTACAGCGACTTCATCATGATGCGGATACTCAGCCACGAATGGAAATAATGGACATACTTTGACCAGCCGGACTGGTGAGGCGGGATAGTTTTGCTATCCCGCCTCTTTTTTGCGCTGGAAAGTTAATGAAAAGTTCACAGAAGCTCCCTTGACGTATCGATTAGCCAATGGTAACCTAACCGTGCTATTACACGTAGTACAGTTACCTCAATACAGATACGGAGGAAATGACCATGAAAAAATTCAAACGCGTCGGCGCGCTTATCATATCTTCGGCGATGGCATTAGGGCTGCTCGCCGGCTGCGGTGGGGCGCCTGCAACCGGCAGGCCGGGCGGGACTCCGGGAGCCTCGGCTGAAGGCACCGGCAGTGTATGGCGCGCAGAGCGGCGAAAGATAGATGGCCCTGAGGGAACGATGGACGCCAAGGCTGTGGCGGACGGGAAGCTGTTTTTCTCCACCAGCGACATCTTCTGGGAAGAAGGCGGGGCGAAGCCTGTGGACCTCTGGTCGGTGACGCTGGAGGGCGGCAAGGCCGAAAAGCTCTCGGGCTACCAGCCTCAGACAGCGCCGGAGGGGGTAGAGGATGTGCGTATACAGATAAACGCCATCGCGCCCTCGCCCAAGGGCCTGTGGCTCTACGAGAACATGAGCGGAACGCGCTATGAGCTTCCTGAGAATTATTCCGGCGGCGAGGATGGGAAGTATGAGTACGCGAAAGAGGTCAACTCCAGCCGCCTTCGTCTGGTCGACGCGTCTACCGCCTCCGAGCTGCTCAGCGTGGAGCTGGACAAGGCCATGGACGCTGTGAAAAAGGCTGTTCCCGACAGCGGCGACAGCGTTTACATGTCTGCGATGTACACCGACGCGGAGGGCAATGTCTGCCTCATCTACGACCAGACTGCGGCGGCGCTCATCTCGGCGGAGGGCGAGCTGCTCGGTGCGCAGCCCCTGAATGGCTGGTGGGACGGTGTGGTGCGCCTAGCCGACGGACGCGTCGCCCTGAGCGGACGCGGTGACGATGGCTATGTGCTCCGGACCGTAGATTTCAAATCAGGGAACGTCGGCGAGGACATAAAGCTCCCTGGGGACGTGAACCGCACCTTTGACGGTGACGAAAAATTCGGCGCGGGCTATGCAGACAACCTGTACATCTACGGTTTTGACCCCAAATCCGGCCAGAGCACCCGCCTCGCAGGCCTGCTCGACTGCGGCATTGATGAGAACCAGCTCTCGGCCATGTACTTCGGCGAAGGCGGCGCAATATACTGCCTCGTGAACAACTTCGAAACCGACAAGACTGAGCTCCTTCGCCTCACGGAGCTTGACCCCGCAGAGGCCGCCAAGATAGTGACGCTCCGCCTGGCGTGCAACTATCTGAGCACGAGCCTCAGCAAGGCTGTGATGAACTTCAACAGCTCCAGCACCACGGCGCGCATAGAGGTCACCGACTATTCCAAGTTCAACACCGACGAGGATTACAGCGCTGGCCTCACCAAGCTGAACACCGAGATAATCAGTGGCAACGTGCCCGACATCTTTGTCACCACCGATCTTCCGATGGGCCAGTACGCGGCTAAGGGTCTGCTCAAGGACATCTACGAGCTCATTGACAGTGACAGCGAGCTGGGCCGTGAGAGCTTCATGGCCCCGGTGATGAAGGCCATGGAGAGCGAGGGCCGGCTCTATTCAATCTCCCCCGGCTTCAGCATAGCCACGCTGGTAGGCAAGAGCGACGTCGTTGGCAGGGAGATGGGCTGGACGCTCAGCCAGATGCAGGAGGTCATCAAGGCTCACCCGGAGGCCAAATATATCCTCGGCCAGGGCATGACCAGGGACATGGTGCTCAGCGACATGCTCAAGTACGGCCTCGACCGCTATGTGGACTGGCAGAACGGCAAGTGCAGCTTCAACACGCAGGATTTTATTGACGTTCTGAACTTCAGTCACCTCTTCCCGGCAGAGTTCACCTATGACGAGATAGGCACCAGCCCCTACCAGATGCTCGCCGACGGCCGCCAGCTGCTGATGCAGATGGAACTGCGCGACTTCTCCGATTACCAGACCTGCAGCGCCATAACCAAGGGCCACGTCACCTTCAAGGGCTATCCCACCGCCGAGGGCGTGGGAAATGTGGTGATGTTTGCTGGAGACCCGCTGAGCATCAGCGCCACGTGCAAGGACATAGATTCGGCCTGGAAATTCGTGCGCGGCATGCTGACCGAGGACTACTTCGAGAACAACCGCTACATGGATGGCCTGCCGCTCAACCTCAAGGCCTATGCTGCCGCGGAAGCTGAGGCAATGAAGCGCGACACCTACAAAGACGAGGAGACAGGCAAGGAGATGGAGTGGCCCAAAGGCACAGTAGGCTGGGGCGATTTCACCGTCGATTATTACGCCATGAGCCGCGACGAGGCCGATGCCCTGCGCAGTCTCATTGACTCCATCGGCCGCACCGCCGCCTATGACAAGAGCATCATGAACATAGTGAACGAGGAGGTGCAGTCCTTCGTAAACGGCATCAAGACCCCCGAACAGACCGCCGCCATCATTCAGGACCGCGTCTCGCTATACGTTAACGAGCAGCGATGAATACATACCGTCCGCCGCGTGGTGCAAAGCCGCGCGGCGGTATTTATGTCAACCCAGCATAAGTGCCGCTAAAAACCCAAAACTCAACAGCGCCGAGTGACATGGTTTTCATAACCGAATCCCC
>URDK01000023.1 GCA_900546485.1 uncultured Eubacteriales bacterium | reverse complement strand
CTCGGGCACGTTCGGGCGCGCTGTGAGCTTGCCGTCCTCCACGGCGAGGCCGAGCAGCTCCCCGGTCACGACGCGGAAGAACCAGCCCGCGGAACCGGTGTACCAGCTCCAGCCCGCCTGTGCATAGCGGTCAGGATTTGCATACACATCCGCTGAGAGCACATAGGGCTCTGCGCCGTACTCGGGCGCGAGCCGGGGCAGTATGGCCTTCAAAAGCTCCAGACCCTCGGCCCGGCGGCCGCTGCGCAGGCAGGCCATGGCCAGCCAGATGGCGCCGTGGGTGTACTGTCCGCCGTTTTCGCGGAAGCCGGGGCCATAGCTCGCGATATACCCCGCGCGCTCCGCCCCGTCGCCGAAGGGCGGGTCGAAGAGCTTCACGACGCCGCCTTCGCGGTCGAAAAGTCGCTCCAGCGCCGCATCGAGGGCAGCGTTCACCTTCTCAGGCGCGGCCTCGCGGCACATGGCGGCCCAGCTTTGGGCAATGGAGTCTATGCGGCAGCCCACGCCCTTTGCGGAACCGAGCGGCGCGCCGTCGTCAAAATACCCGCGCAGATACCACCCGCCGTCCCAGGCGCGGTCCGCCGCGCGGCCCAAACGCGCCGCCGCAGAGAGCAGTACGGCCGCGCCCGGCTTGTCGCCGGAGCGCTCCAGCAGCGGAGCAAAGCGCCGCGCCGTGTGCGCAAAAAACCAGGCCAGCCACACGCTCTCGCCCCGGCCCCCGGCGCCGACGGCGTCCATGCCGTCGTTCCAGTCGCCCGCAAGCATGAGCGGCAGGGCGTGCTCGCCCACGCCGCGCTTTATGACGCGCGAGAGCGCAAGCGCCGCGTGCTCGAGCACCGTGCCCGAGCGCCCCGCGCCCGAGGCCGGCTCGTAGCGCGAGTCCTCGTGGGGCTCCAGCTCCTTAGAGTCGAGGAAGGGGCAGCTTTCGCCCAGGATCGCCTCGTCGCCGGTCTTTTCGACGTATTCGCATACCGCCCAGGGCAGCCAGAGCAGGTCGTCCGAGCAGCGCGTGCGCACGCCCCGGTCGGGCTCGCCCTCGTGCCACCAGTGCATGACGTCTCCCTCGAGGTATTGGTGCGCGCAGGCCGCGAGTATGCGCTCGCGCGCATATTTAGGCTCTATGAGCAGCAGATTCACCGCGTCCTGGAGCTGGTCGCGGAAACCGAAGGCTCCGCCGCTCTGGTAGATGGAGGTGCGCGCCAGCAGCCGGCAGGCCAGGGTCTGGTATACAGCCCAGCCGTTCATATATCGGTCGAGCTCCGGCGAGGACGTTTTGATTTTGAGCTTGCCCGTGACGGCGGCCCAATAACGTTTCGTTTCCTCCAGCAGTGTCGCGGCGCGCTCGGGGTCGGCGAGGCGTCTGAGCTCCGCTGTGTCGAGAAAGCCGCAGGCTATGACCCGCGTCCCGCCGCCGGGCAGCTGCGCGGAAAATACCGGCCGCCCGGCGTATTCAGCCTCAAGCGCTGCGTCACAGGAGAAGGCTGCGCCGAAGTCCAGCCCCGGCGCACCGCCGCGCGGGTTCCGGGCCCTGAGCGCGCCGTTTTCGACGCGCGTGACGGTAAAGGCCGCGTCCCGGTTTTCAAAGGCCAGGCCGGGTCGGAGCGTCCAGGCGAGCTCACCCGGCGCGTTCTCTATTATCATTATCCGCGCGTCGGCGCCCTGCGGGACAAAAAGCGTCACAGCCGCGCCGCCCTTTTCCCAGCGCGCCCAGCCGAAGCCAAAGCGCACCTTCGCGCCCGCGAAGAGGCTCTCCCCGCCGCAAAGCAGCGTCTCGGAGCCGGAGAGGGCGAGGTCGCCATCCAGCCCCTTGTCCACGCGCAGCTCGCGCGCGTTTCGCAGCCACATGCCTGCGGGCCCGCAGTCGGCTGCAATTGCGCCGAAGCCGCCGTTGGTGAGCGGCAGCGTCCAGGCTCGTGTCGGCAGGTTCTGCCTCGCGTCAAACTCAAAGGTGCCGTCGTCGAGCCAGCGGCATGGCAGCGTCCCGCCGCGCCGCAGCCCCGGCAGTGGCGGGCGCTTTTGAGGCGGGTGAGCCTTCTTTGGCTCTTCGGGCGCGGAGAGGTCCACGACCAGGGCCGCACTGCGCAGAACGTCCTCCGCGCCCGAGGCGTCGGCCGTGTGGACGCCTCCCGGCACACCCGCCAGGGCCTCCAGCCCGTCCTTTTGCAGCAGCTCGGATATGGAGCGGTCCAGGCGGCGCAGGTAGTCCCCGCCGTCGCGGGTGAGGAATACGAGGTCGCTCTTCACACCGCAGACGCGCAGCAGGTCGTGACGCCGTATGAGATCGCGCGCCGCGCGGAGCTGCCCCTCGTTTTCGAGCAGGGCACAGATGACGGGCTCGTCGCCGGATACGCCTATGCGCCAGAGCGCATCGCGCGGCGCAGCCTCGGGGCCGTAGCGCGGGAACACCAGTGCCGGGGCCATGCCGACCGCCGCCGTGAGGTCGCGCGCGCCCATGCCGCCCAGGGCGGCGCGGGCTGAGAGCAGGTCCGCAAAGTCCTGCGCCGCCGAGGCCAGAGAGCGCGACGCGGCGTTGAATGCCTCGTCCGCCGTGGGCCCGAAGGCCAGCGCAAAGCGCGCGGAATAGCTTCCGGACATTGGCGCGGAGACCTGGGCCGAGGCCCGCACGAAGGGGTGCGAGAGCCAGCCGAGCGCCTCGCCCAGCCGGTCCGCGCGGTATTCGAGCGGGCGGCTCGATTTGAGGCAGAGCCAGCACTCGGCAGTCTCGCCCCGCGGCAGACGGCGTATGAGCAGCGCTCCCTCGCGCACCGAGGCGTGCATTCCCAGCCGCCAGAAGGCTGGGTGTCCCTCCCAGTCCCGGAGCCTGGCCAGCGTGGGCTCGAACTCCATGCAGAGCCTGCCCTCCAGAGCGCGCGAGGAGTTTATCTCCACAAACCTCACCTCGCACATGTCTCTCGCGGAGACGGCGGCGGAGCAGAGCGTGCGGAAGCCCTCGCCCTCGCCCTCAAAGCTGAGCGCACCGCCGCGCAGAGCGTGGGTGAATCTGAGACCTCCGGCGGCCCCGGGCAGGGGCAGGAGATCGATCTCCCCCGAGGGCGTCTCAAGGTATATGCGCAGCCCCGCAGGGCCCAGCAGCGGGCCCTCCGGCCCGCGGTAGACGCTCACGCCCCCGGCGCAGGCCGACGAGAGGCCGCTGGAGGTGAGCATGAGGTGGTAGACTCCGTTCGAGACGGGGTAGCAGTCGGGAAAGGCCGCGTCGGGACAGCTTCCGCCCAGCTCCCAGCCCGCGCCGGGCGCGCGCTGCGGCTTGTCCGGCGGCTCCGCGCCCCGGCGGCGCAGCGTGACGGCGCCTATGGGCAGGCGCTCCTCAAGCAGGCAGCGGTGCGCGCTCATGGCCGGGTCGGACATGAAGCGGCGGCACATTATATCGTCAAGCAGGCAGTTTGCAATGGCGGTGAGACTCATGCCGAGGTGATGCGCCATGACGCAGCGCACGCTCTCGCCGCCGCGTCCCGAGGTGCGCGAGGGCGTGTAGTCCACGGCCTCCCAGAGCCCGAAGCGGCCCGTGAAGCCCAGCGAGCAGAGCCGCCGCAGATTGCGTACCGCCGCCTTCGGCTCTACGGCGAGGGCCAGGAAGCTCGAATAGGGAGAGACGACAAAGTCCGCCTCCATGCCCCGACGGAGCGCCAGCGCGGCGCAGCCGTGGGCCTTGTAGCGGTAGCTGAGCGCGGGGTCGAGCGAGAAAAACGCGCTCTCAGACTGGCCCCAGGGCTCCCCGTCCGGCATGTCCCGGCGCTGCACGTAGAGGCAAAAGCGCGCGCTCTCCCAGAGCAGGCTGTCCCGGGATAGCGGCAGAAAGAGCTCGGGCATGAGGTATTCGAACATCGTACCCGTCCAGCTGGCCATGCCGCGGTAGCCGTCCTTGGACACGAGGGCGCGTGAGAGCTTGCGCCAGTGCCGCCTCGGCACGTCGCCTCGCGCCACGGCGAGATAGCCCGTGAGCCGCGCCTCGCTCGCGAGCAGGTCGTAGAGACCCTCCGAGAGCTTCTGCGCGCTCTCGTCCCAGCCGATGCGGAATAGGCGGCGCTCTTTATCGTAGAGCGGCGCGAACTCCATCGCGTCGTAGAGTGCCCCGGCGCGCGCGGCGAGGTCGGGCCGCGCGTAATCGTCCATACCTCGGCGCAGCACGGCCAGACAGGCGGCGAAGTTGCCGCTGTCCACGGTGGAAACGTACTTCGGCAGCAGCGGACGCAGAGTGCGCGTATCGTACCAGTTATAGATGTGGCCGCGCCACTTGGGCAGCTTTTCGCAGGTCGTAAGGATGTTTTCGACAAGCCCGGTCATCTCCGGCACGGAGCAGAGGCCGAGGTCCGCCGCTGCGAGCGCCGAGACCAGGGCGAGGCCGATGTTCGTGGGTGAAGTGCGGTGGGCAAGGCCCGTGGGCGGCTGCTCCTGCCAGTTATCGGGCGGAAGGTAGTTGTCCTCAGGCGAGCAAAAGGCGGCAAAGTAGGCCCAGATCTTCGAGGCCTCGCCGAGCAGGAAGCTCCTGTCTGCCTCCGGCAGGGGCGGAGTCTCCCTGGCCGGTCTGCCCAGGCGCGGCACGATGAAAACCGCAATGAGCCAGGCGAGGCCAAAGGCCCGGCCCGCGGGTGCAGGGGAGAATATCAGCAGCGCAAGTCCCGTGACCGCGACCGGCCAGGGCTCAAGCCATCTGCGGGCCCGGCCCTCGCTCTGTGCGGCGGTCTGCCAGGCGAGGAGGTTTCGCTTTGATATTGCCATGCGCCAGAGCGCGAGCCAGATGGCGCTGAGAGACACCCAGGCCTCCCAGGGCAGCAGCGCAAGGCGCAGGAGTATCTGCAAAAGCCGGCCCGTAACGCCGTGGGGCGTCGCGGAGCGCAGGCGCTCGCGGTCTCGGCGGAAGAGCGCCTCTCCCAGCGCGGGCAGCACGCCCGTGCACAGCGAGAACAGCGCGAGCAGCCCCGCACAGAGCGAGGCCGCACCGGGCGCGGCGAGCGCCCAGATGAGCGCCGCAAGGCACAAGGGCGCAAAAAGGCTGCGGCGCAGGCTGTCGAAAAGCTTCCACCTGTCCGCAAAGGCAAAGCTCCGGCCCCGCTTGAAGATAAAGCCAATGTTCTGCCAGTCGCCGCGCACCCAGCGGTGCTGGCGGCGGAAATATGCGCCGGGGTTCGAGGGGAAGCCGTCGGTGAGCTCCGTGTCGCTCATGTAGCCGCCGCGGAGGATGGCGCCCTCTATGGCGTCGTGGGAGAGGATGAGATTCTCCGGCAGGTCGGAGCAGCCGCGCAGCAGGGCGTCCACGTCGAGGATGCCCTTTCCGGCAAAGCCGCCGCGGTCTGTGAGGTCCATCCAGACCTCGCCGCAGCTCGCGCCGTAGGGGTCCGTGCCGCCGGCCCCGGCCATGACGCGGGAGAAGGGCGTTTTGACCGCCGAGGGCAGCTCCACGTCCATGCGCGGGTGTATGAGCCCGTGGCCGGAGACGACGACGCGGTTTTTGTCGAACACCGGGGCGTTCATCGGATGCAGCATCGCGCCGATGAGCTCGCGGGCCGAGCCGGGCAGGAGGCGGGTGTCGGCATCTAGGGTGAGGATGTATTTCGTCCCCCGCAGAAGCGCCGGGTCCCCGGCCAGGATGTTCAATCCGCCCGCGTCCCCGCGCAGCAGCCGCGCAAGAGAGAGCAGGGCCCCGCGCTTGCGCTCGAAACCCGCCCAGACTCCGTCCCGTTCCCGGAGCGTTCTGCGGCGGCAGAAGAGGAAAAAGCCCCCGCCGTAGCGGTCGTTGAGCACCTCCACGGCGCGCGCCGCCGCCTCGCAGGCCTCCCCGTCTCCGGGCAGGCTGCGCTCCTTTGCCTCAGGCAGGTCCGCCAGCAGGCCGAACATGAGGTTTTTGCCGCAGTCGCGCGAGGCAAGGGCGAATTCCTCAATGCGCCGCGCGAGCTCCGCACCCGAGTCCGGCCCCGTGAGCAGCGAGGACACGACGCAGATGCATCTCCCCTCCGCCGGGACGCCGTCATCGAGCTCAAACCTCGGCATCAGCCGGGGCCGGAGCGCACGCAACAGCACGAAGTCGCAAACCGCCTTCGCCATCTCCCAGATGGCCGGGAGCGCAAGCAGGAAAAGCGGCAGGCTTCTGAAATAAAGGCCCAGAAAAGCCGAAATAATAAATGAGGGCAGCACCTGGGCGAGCGCATAGCCGCGCCCGGTGCCGGACTTCGGCTCGAGCAGCGCGCCCACGTGGCCGCTCTCGCCGCATTCGCGGACCACGGCCTCGGCGAACTCGAGCTCTTCCATGCCGCGCTTTTTGGCAAGTATGCGCACGCGCTCGCGATAGGCCGCGCGGCTGCGCTCGTCCATCCGCGGGTAGACGCCCGCGGGGTCGCGCCGCAGGGCGGCCTCGACCATGTCCGCACCCTCGAGGAGCTTCGTGAGGTCCAGCGTAGCGAAAAGGCGCAGAGAGCTTATGCAGTTTGCGAGCGTCCCTGCATCAAAATCGTCAGCCACCGCGGCGCATATCTCGGCCGTAAGTGCAAAGCGCAGCGCGGGCGCAAAAAGGCCCAGCTCCCGCATGGTGAGGGGCAGTTCCCGCTGAAATTCCTCGAGATAGCGCGCCGCCCGCTCTGCCGTTACGGAACCGCCGCATTCGCGCACCAGGGCCGAGCAGGCAGAGACTATCACGGCACTGCCGCCCGAGGCGCGCAGCCGCCCCGCGCCTCGCAGCTCCGAGGCCGCGAGCTTGCCCTCGCGCTCTATGAGATACCAGTTGTCGAGCAGCCAGTCCGCGCCCGAAGGCAGATCGCGGCCGCGTTTAGCGAGCCGGTCGTGCTCCCTGCGTATGGAGGCAAGCATGCGTCCGAGCTCGCGCGAGAGCGCGCGGCCCGTCACTGTGCCGACGCTGGTTTCGGACATTTCTATCACCTGTCTTTTTGTAAATTCGCAAGAATTACTTTTCCCAGCCGGAGCGCTTCGTATACCGCCCGGGTGTTAAAGAAAAACACTTGACAGAGCTGCGGACTGCGTGTATAATCACTGAGGCTGTAAAGCGGCCTTGCTTTACACCCGGGAGGTGGCTTGGAAGTGGCGGAGGATCCCGTACTCAGGACGATGCTCTTCGACTTTTACGGCGAGCTGCTTACGGACAAGCAGCGGGAGTATTTCGACCTGCACTACAACGAGGACCTTTCCCTCGCCGAGATCGCGGCACTTACGGGCATATCGCGGCAGGGCGTGTGGGACATCATAAAGCGCGCGGAGGCGACGCTGAAGGAGATCGAGGCCAAGACCGGGCTGGTAGCACGGTTTGCCGCGAGGCGTGAGGCGCTCGCGGACATTGAGAGGCGGCTTTCCGCCCTGCTCGATTCGCCCGATGCGGCGGCAAGGCGGATATCCCGAGAGGTGATAGACGCGCTGCGCGGCCTGGACGACTGACGGAGGTATCACATTGGCGTTTGAGAGCCTTTCCGACAAACTGAATGCGACGTTCAAAAAGCTCAGGGGCAAGGGCCGCCTGACGGAAACGGACGTCAACGAGGCCATGCGCGAGGTGCGCCTGGCGCTGCTCGAGGCAGACGTGAGCTACAAGGTCGTTAAGGACTTTGTAAAGCGCGTTTCCGAGCGGGCTAAGGGCGCGGAGGTCATGGAGAGCCTGACCCCGGCGCAGATGGTCATTAAAATAGTCAACGAGGAGCTGCGCGCCCTCATGGGCAGCGAGAACCAGAAGCTGAACATCTCCTCGAAATCCCCGAGCGTGGTCATGCTCGTCGGCCTCCAGGGCGCGGGCAAGACGACAAACGGCGCAAAGCTCGCCGCGCTCATGAAGAAGCAGGGCAAGCGTCCGCTGCTCGTGGCCTGCGACGTGTACCGTCCCGCCGCGATAAAGCAGCTGGAGACCGTCGGCGGCCAGCTGGGCATCCCCGTGTTCCAGATGGGCCAGGGCGACCCGGTCGAGATAGCCAAGGCGGGCATCGCCCACGCGAAGAAGTTCGGCAGCGATCTGGTGTTTCTCGACACCGCAGGCCGCCTGCACATAGACGAGCAGCTCATGGACGAGCTAAAGAACATCAAGGCGGCGACGGAGCCGGCCGAGATCATGCTCGTCGTGGACGCGATGACCGGCCAGGACGCGGTGAATGCGGCCACCGCCTTTGACGAGGCGCTGGACATCACCGGCGTCATGCTCACTAAGCTCGACGGCGACGCGCGCGGCGGCGCGGCGCTCTCCGTCACGGCGGTCACGGGCAAGCCGATAAAATTCGCCGGCATCGGCGAGAAACTCGACCAGATAGAGGCCTTCCACCCCGACCGCATGGCCGGACGCATCCTCGGCATGGGCGACGTGCTCACCCTCATAGAGAAGGCGGAGCAGAATCTGGATGAGAAAAAGGCCGCCGAGATGGCCGAAAGGCTGCGTCAGAACAAGTTCACCCTTGCCGATTACCTCGAGCAGATGAAGCAGCTCAAGGGCATGGGCTCCATGGAGGACATAGCGGGCATGCTGGGCATGAACGCCAAGAGCCTCAAGGGCGCGAAAGTGGACGAAAAGGCCATGGCCCGCACCGAGGCCATAATCCTCTCCATGACGCCGAAGGAGCGCGAAAATCCCGGCATACTCGGCAACTCGCGCAAGAAGCGCATAGCGGCAGGCTCCGGCACCAGCGTCGTGGAGGTCAACCGTCTGCTCAAGCAGTACGACATGATGCTTCAGCTGGTGAAACAGATGTCCGGCAACAGCCGCAAGATGAAAAAGCTCGCCAAGATGGGCGGAATGCCCGGGATGCCCGGCATGGGCGGCTTCCCCGGGCTGTGAGACCGGTTATGACCGCCAAGGCGGCATGACATATAACGAAATAATCAAACGGAGGTGAAAATAAATGGTCAAGATCAGACTTCGCAGGATGGGCGCGAAGAAGGCTCCCTACTACCGCATCGTAGTCGCTGATTCCCGCAGCCCGCGCGACGGCCGCTTCATCGAGGAGATAGGCACCTACGACCCCCTCGCGGACAGCGAGAAGCTGAAGGTGGATCTCGAGCGCGCCAAGTACTGGATCGCCAACGGCGCTCAGCCGACCGACACCGTCAGGGGCCTGCTCAAAAAGGCGGAAGCTTAAGGAGCTGCAACTAAACGATGAAAGAACTTTTGACCTACATCATACAGAGCCTCGTCGAGAATCCCGATGAGGTCTCCGTGACCGAGCGCAAAGCCGAGGGCGAGACCGTCTTTGAGGTCAGGGTCGCCGAGGGCGATATGGGCAAGGTCATCGGCCGTCAGGGCAGGATCGTCAAGGAGATCCGCGTGCTCATGAAGGCCGTCGCCCAGAGAAAGGGCAAAAAGGTGTCCGTGGAGATCATGGACTGAGCTTAAGGGAGGCGTTTTTGCGCCTCCCTTAGCTTGCTTTTGAAAAGGTGGTTCAGGCATGAAAGAGAGATTCATAGAGGCGGGCGAGATAGTGAACACCCACGGCGTCAGGGGCGAGGTCAAGATACTTCCCTGGACAGATTCCGCGGAGTTCCTGGCCGCGTTCCGCACACTGTATATAGACGGCAGGCCGGTCAAAGTGCGCTCGTCAAGGGTCCACAAGCAGACGGTGCTCGCCTCGCTCGAGGGAGTGGAGGACGTGAACGCCGCCATGCGGCTCAAGGGCAGGCGCGTGTTCATAGACCGGGCCGACGCAAAGCTGCCCGAGGGCGGCTATTTCATTCAGGATATAATCGGCGCCGAGGTAGTGACCGAGGACGGCGAGAGCATAGGCAAGCTCGCGGAGGTAATGGACGCCCCCGCGTCCATGATCTACGTCGTGCGCGGCGAGCGTGAGCGGCTCATACCCGCGGTGCCGGAGTTCATACTTAAAACCGACGCCGACACGGGTATCATCACCGTCCGGCTCATAGAGGGGATGTAGATGGAGCCTTACAGGATAGATATAATGACCCTGTTCCCGGGCAGCATGAGCGCCGTGCTGGGCGAGAGCATCATAGGCCGCGCGGCGAAGAAGGGCGCGGTGGAAATAAACTGCGTCCAGATACGCGATTACACCGAGAACAAGCAGATGCAGGTGGACGACTACCCCTACGGCGGCGGCTGGGGCCTCGTGATGATGGCCCAGCCCCTCAAGAGCTGCCTGGACGACATCATGTCGAAGGCCGGGAACCGCCGCAGCCGGGTGATATACATGTCGCCGCAGGGCAAGCCCTTCAATCAGGAGGAGGCCAAGCGCCTCCGCCGCGATTACGACCACCTCGTACTCGTCTGCGGCCACTACGAGGGCGTGGACGAGCGCTTCATCGAGGAGTGCGTGGACGAGGAGATCTCGCTGGGCGACTTTGTGCTCACGGGCGGGGAAATAGCGGCCATGGCTGTGGCGGACTGCGTCTGCCGCATGGTGCCGGGCGTCCTCGCGGACGAGGAGTGCTACACCGGCGAGAGCCACTGGGATGGCCTGCTCGAGTACCCTCAGTACACCCGCCCCGAGGTCTGGGAGGGCCGCGCAGTGCCGGAGGTGCTGCTCACCGGCGACCACGCCCTGGTGGCGAAGTGGCGGCGCAAAAAGCAGCTCGAGCGCACTCTGGACAAGCGGCCAGATATGTTTGAGAAACTGGAGCTTACAGACAAAATGGACAAGAAACTGCTTGACGAGGTCAAATACGAGCGCCTGCCCGAGGGCGAGAAGCTCCGCTTCGACCCCCGGCACGCGGAGCCGGCGGACGTGCCGGCGATAATGGCGATAGTCGCCCAGGCGCAGCGCTATCTGCGCGAGAGCGGCGTGGACCAGTGGCAGGACGGCTACCCGACGGAGAAGGTGCTGCTCACGGATATGGACTTCGGCCAGGGCTGGGTGTTCGAGCACGAGGGCGAGATAGCTGGCTACTGCTGCATCTCCATGCGGCACGAGCCGAGCTATGACGTCATCGACGGCGCCTGGCTCACGGAGGGCGACAACTACACCGTCGTCCACCGCGCGATGATCTCCGACAAGTTCCGCGGCACGCGGCTCGCGCGGGACATGTTCTCCCTGGCCTTTGACCTCGCAGCCGGCATGGGCAAAGCCTCCGTACGCGTGGATACGCACCGCGACAACCGTGCCATGAACCGCCTTGCTGAGAAGGTCGGCTTCACCTATTGCGGAGAGGTGGACGTCAGCCTCATGGACCCCGGCCACGACGCAAGGCGCAACGCCTACGAAAAGCTGATCTGACCTGCGGGCAGAAAGGACAAAAGATATGGCCAAGAAAAAACCGGATCGTTTTGTAATCAAGGAGAATCAGAGCCTCGGCGGGGGCTTGCTGTATGTAGTCGTGGACACGCAGACAGGCGTCAATTACCTCGCCGTCGGCGGACTCACGCCGTCCCACATCACGCCGCTGCTCGACGCGCGCGGAAACATCATCGTAGACAGCCCGGCGCAAAATACGCTCGAATGAGCCTGTGAGGTGTAGCTAATGATAATCGGAGTTGACATGGGCGCTTCCGCGGTCAAGCTCTGCGCCCTTGAGGACGGCAAGGTCGTCTTTACGCATTATGAGCACGGCCGGGGCGGAGACATCCCCGCGCTGCTCGAGCGCCTCGGGCTGGACGCACAGAAGGCGGAGCTCATCGCGCTCACTGGCCTCTCTGCCAAAAGCTCCGGTCTCGAGCGGCTGGGCCGTCCGGTGAAGTACATATCGGAGCCGGACTCCATCGGCGAGGGCGCCTGCTCCCTCACCGGCCGCGACAACCTCATCGTGGCCAGCATAGGCACGGGCACCGCCTTTGTACATGCAAAGGGCGGGGTCTACACGCACCTGTGCGGCACAGGCGTAGGCGGCGGCACACTCAAGGGCCTCGCCGTCAAGGTGCTCGGCCTTCGGAACATGCGTGAATTCGACCGCATGGCCATGGAGGGCAACTGCGGCAAGGTGGACCTCCTCATAGGCGACTTCGTCGAGAGCTACGGCATACTCGACCCCGAGATAACGGCCTCGAACCTAGCCCGGCTGGACCCCACGGCCACGGACGCCGACTGGGCCGCAGGCCTCGCTAACCTCGTGCTTCAGATAATAGGCACCATGAGCCTGCTCGCCTGCACCAGCAGCGGGGCGGAGGGCGTGGCCGTCATCGGCGCGATGGCAGATACGGAGCCATCGCGGGCGAATTTCGCCAAGTTCCAGAGGGTCTACGGCAAAGACTTCCTCATCCCGGAGCACAGCGCCTGCGCCACCGCGATAGGTGCGGCAAGGAGGGCAATGTGCGTCTGACAAGTCCCAACGATATCCGTGCGCTCATGGAGCGGCACGGCGTGCATTTTTCCAAGGCCTTGGGGCAGAATTTCCTCATAGAGCCCTCCGTTCCCCGGCGCATAGCCGAGGCGGGCTGCGAGGGCTCGCCCGAGGGCCTCGCCGTGCTGGAAATAGGCCCCGGCGTCGGCTGCCTGACGGTCGAGCTCGCGGAGCGTGCCGAGCATGTAACGGCGGTCGAGCTGGACAAGATGCTCCTGCCCGTGCTGGCCGAGACGCTTGCGGACCACCCAAACACAGAGGTCATCCCCGGCGACGCGCTGAAGCTCGACCTCGCCGCGCTCATGCGCGAACGATTCCCCGGCGCGCGCTATCGGGTCTGCGCAAACCTGCCGTACAACGTCACGACCCCCCTGCTCGCCAAATTCATTGACGCGGGCATCTTCGAGCGCATCACCGTGATGATACAGCGCGAAGTGGCTCTCCGTCTCGCCGCCGCGCCCGGCACGGCGGATTACGGAGCCTTTACCGCATACCTCGCCTGGCACTGTGAGGTCGAGCGGCTCTTCGACGTGCCGCCCGAGTGCTTCATGCCGCGGCCGAAGGTGACCTCCTCGGTCGTGCGGCTCACGCCGAGGCGGACCCCGCCCTGTCCGGTCAGGGACGAGGCGCTGATGTTCCGCTGCGTGAAGGCGGCCTTCGCCCAGCGGCGCAAGACTCTCTCCAACGCCCTCGGCAACGGTCTCGGCTCTCTCAAGCCGCTGGTGCTCCCCGCACTCGAGCGCGCCGGCATAGACCCCCGGGCAAGGGGCGAGACGCTGTCGGTCTCCGACTTCGCCCGCCTCTCGGACGCGTTATCGGAGCTTTTAACTGAAAATTAACAAAAACACCTAAATGGAGTTCCGAAATACTCAGATATTCTACTTGAACTGAGCTGAAAATGATGGTATACTTTCCACGGGTTGTATGATACGTCTGAATCGTGTCAAAACACTTGTTAGGTCAAATCTTCATATAAATCTGAAAGGACGTTGAAGGATGAGCAAAAAGTACGTTTACCTGTTTTCCGAGGGCAACGCCAACATGCGTGAGCTCCTTGGCGGCAAGGGCGCCAATCTCGCCGAGATGACGAACATCGGCATGCCCGTTCCCCAGGGCTTCACCATCACCACTGAGGCCTGCACCCGCTACTACGAGGACGGCGAGAAGATCGCCCCCGAGATCGAAGCTGAGATATTCGAGTACCTCGCCAAGATGGAAGCGCTCGTCGGCAAGAAGTTCGGCGACAAGGAGAACCCGCTGCTGGTCTCCGTCCGTTCCGGCGCCCGCGCCTCCATGCCCGGCATGATGGATACCATCCTGAACCTCGGCATCAACGACGAGGTCGCCGCCACCCTGGCCGCCAAGAGCGGCAACGTCCGCTGGGCTTACGACAGCTATCGCCGCTTCATCATGATGTTCTCCGACGTCGCGATGGGCTACGACCGCCTGAAGTTCGAGGCCATTATGGACGAGCTGAAGGAAAAGCGCGGCGTTGACAACGACGCCGGCCTCACCGCCGAGGATATGCAGGAGATGGTCAAGCGCTTCAAGGTCCTCTACAAGGAGCTTGCGGGCGTCGAGTTCCCCACCGACCCGAAGGTCCAGCTCATGGCCGCCGTCCGCGCCGTGTTCGGCTCCTGGATGAACGAGCGCGCCATTGCCTACCGCCGCATGAACGACATCCCCAGCTCCTGGGGCACTGCCGTCAACGTCCAGATGATGGTCTTCGGCAATATGGGCGACGACTGCGGCACCGGCGTTGCCTTCTCCCGTGACCCCGCCACCGGCGAGAACAAGCTCTACGGCGAGTTCCTGATGAACGCCCAGGGCGAGGACGTCGTCGCCGGCATCCGCACCCCCCAGACCATAGATCAGCTGCACGAGACCAACGCCGCGGCCTACGACCAGTTCGCCGCCGTCGCGAAGAATCTCGAGAAGCACTACAAGGATATGCAGGACATGGAGTTCACCATAGAGCAGGGCAAGCTCTACATGCTCCAGACCCGTAACGGCAAGCGCACCGCGCAGGCCGCCCTGAAGGTCGCCGTCGACATGGTCAACGAGGGCCTGTGCACCAAGGAAGAGGCTCTCCTCAAGATCGACCCCAACTCCATCAACGCTCTGCTGCACCCGCGCTTCGACGAGGCTGCCCTGAAGAAGGCCAAGCCCGTCGCCACCGGCCTCGCCGCTTCCCCCGGCGCCGGCTGCGGTGCCGTTTACTTCACCGCTGAGGACGTCAAGGCCCACGCCAAGAACGGTCCCACCCTGCTGGTCCGCAGCTTCACCAGCCCCGAGGACATCGAGGGCATGGCCGCCGCCAAGGGCATCCTGACCGCCACCGGCGGCCGTACCAGCCACGCCGCCGTCGTCGCCCGCGGTATGGGCGCCTGCTGCGTCGCCGGCTGCTCCGCTCTGCGCATCAATGAGGAGGGCAAGTACCTCACCATCGGCGACATCCGCGTCAATGAGGGCGAGGTCATGAGCATCGACGGCAACACCGGCAACGTCTATGTCGGCGCCATCCCCACCGTCGACGCCACCATCAGCGGCGACTTCGCCGTTGTCATGGGCTGGGCCGACTCCATCCGCAAGCTGCACGTCCGCACCAACGCCGACACCCCGCGTGACGCCGCCAACGCCGTGCGTCTGGGCGCCGAGGGCATCGGCCTCACCCGTACTGAGCACATGTTCTTCGACGCCGACCGTATCCCGGCCATGCGTGAGATGATCCTCTCCACCGACGTCGAGCACCGTGCCGCCGCCCTTGCGAAGCTGCTGCCCATGCAGCGCGGCGACTTCGAGGGCATCTTCAAGGCCATGGAGGGCCGCCCGGTCACCATCCGCCTGCTGGATCCCCCTCTGCACGAGTTCCTGCCCACCGCTGACGACGACATCAAGGCGCTGGCCGACGAAATGGGCCTCACCTTCGAGTACGTCAAGGGCACCATCGAGAGCCTGCACGAGAACAACCCGATGATGGGCTTCCGCGGCTGCCGTCTGCCCGTCAAGTACCCCGAGATCGCCGAGATGCAGACCCGCGCCATCATCGAGGCCGCCATCAACGTCAAGAACGAGTGCGGCTACGACATCGTGCCCGAGATCATGATCCCGCTGACCTGCGAGTTCAAGGAGCTCAAGTACGTCTCCAACATCGTGAAGACCACCGCTGAGAAGGTCAAGGCCGAGAAGGGCAGCGACCTCAAGTACCTGGTCGGCACCATGATCGAGATCCCGCGCGCGGCCCTGACCGCCGACGAGATCGCCAAGGAGGCCGAGTTCTTCTCCTTCGGCACCAACGACCTGACCCAGATGACCTTCGGCTTCTCCCGTGACGACGCCGGCAGCTTCCTGCCCAGCTACTACGAGAAGCAGATCTTCGACAACGATCCGTTCGAGCGCATCGACCAGATCGGTGTCGGCAAGCTGGTCGACATGGCCTGCAAGCTGGGCCGCAGCACCCGCCCGGACATCCACCTCGGCATCTGCGGCGAGCACGGCGGCGAGCCGAGCAGCGTCGAGTTCTGCCACCGCGTCGGCCTCGACTACGTCTCCTGCAGCCCCTTCCGCGTGCCCATCGCCCGCATGGCCGCTGCCCAGGCGCAGATCAAGAACCCCCGCGCGTAAGCTGACAGCATAACAAATGGCCCTCCGGAGCTTCCGGAGGGCCATTTTTGCGGTTTTGCCGGTCGGCCCGGCACCGCTTCTTTTAAAAAGGGGGAAAACCCTTGATAGGGTTTCTCCCTCAGGCCCCCTTCCTGAGCCTATCAGGCAAAAAGAGAGTTCCGCCCGCTGCAGCGGGCGGCCAGGGGCACTGCCTCTGAACGTAAGCCGCCTTTGAAAAGGCGGGCGAAACTTTCAAACGCGCGCAAAGCGCGCAGGGCGCTTTTTGTCTTTGACAACAGATTACGTCGGGTCTATAATGGGGCCATGATTGCGCATACGACACACAAGGTCTGGCACTCGCACAGGGTGCAGCAGACCCGGAGCCTCACTGAGGGGAACCCGTACAGCCTCATCATCCGCTTTGCGCTGCCCATCTTCCTCAGCCAGGTGTTCCAACAACTCTATAATGCCGCAGACTCGGTCATAGTCGGTCAGTTCCTCGGAACGGATGCGCTGGCCGCTGTGAGCTCCTCCGGTACGCTGATCTTCCTGATGGTCAGCTTTTTTAACGGCACGGCGCTGGGCGCAGGTGTCGTCATTTCGCATTGCTTCGGCGCCCGCGACGAGGACGGCGTCTCGCGGGCCGTGCATACGGACCTCGCCTTCGGCATCGTCTCCGGCGTGGTTCTCACCGTGGCCGGCGTGCTGCTCACGCCCACCTTCCTGGTCTGGATGGGCACCGACCCCGAGGTCCTGCCCCAGGCCATAGAGTATTTCCGCTACTACTTCTTCGGCGTCATCTCCGTCGTGCTCTACAACATCTGCACCGGCATAATGAACGCCGTGGGCGACAGCCGCCGCCCGCTCTATTACCTTATTTTCTCATCTCTCACCAATGTCGCGCTCGACCTGCTCTTTATCGGAGTGTTCCACTGGGGCGTGTGGTCGGCAGCCTTTGCTACCACCCTGGCCCAGACCATGAGCTGTGTCCTCTGCTTCATTCACCTGACCAAAAAGGGCAATGTCTATTCGGTCAGCTTCCGCAAGATTCGCTTCCACGGAGATATGCTCCGGCGCATTCTCCGCTATGGTATGCCCGCCGGCATACAGAACTCCGTCATCGGCCTTGCAAACGTCATAGTCCAGACGCAGATAAACTCCTTCGCCAAGCTTGCCATGGCGGCCTATGGCGCGCAGTCAAAGATCGAGGGCTTCGCCTTCATGCCCATAACCAGCTTCAGCATGGCGATAACCACCTTCATCAGCCAGAATCTCGGCGCGCAGAAGTATGACCGCGCCAGGAAGGGCGCGCGCTTCGGCATCATCTCCGCCGTCGTGCTGGCGGAGATCATCGGCGTCATATACTACGTCTTCGCCCCGACTTTCATCGGCATCTTCGACGACAACCCCGGCGTCATTGCCTACGGCGTACAGCAGGCGCGCACGGCCTCCCTGTTCTATTTCTTGCTCGCCTTCTCGCACTCGGTCGCGGCGGTGTGCCGCGGCGCCGGAAAGGCCTTTGTGCCCATGTTCATCATGTTTTCGGTCTGGTGCGTCCTCCGTGTGGCGTATATCGCCGTCGTCATGCGCGTCTTCGGCGACATCGGCTATATCTACTGGGCCTACCCCATAACCTGGGGCATCAGCTCGGTCATATACCTCATATATTATCTCTTCTCCGACTGGATACACGGCTTCGACCCCAAGGTCCCCAAGGCCCAGCGGAGTTAGTCGGCCTCGTACTGCGGGCTCGGAGGGATCCGGGCCCGTTTTCTTTATCTCTCCGGGTAAAGCCGCGCGGCGCGGGCACAATAGCGCTGCGATGCTTCGTTCACAAATAATTTACCTCCTTCGGGAGAAATTGTATGGCGTCGGCGGCATTGTGTGCTATAATATCGGTTGATTCACAAGACAGGAGGGCTGCCGGATGGAGTTTCGGCGCGAGGAGATTTTGCCGGGCGTGTTCCTGACCGCCCTGCATACCGACAAGTTCAAAACGGCGTTGCTCAGTCTGAGCCTGCTCACGCAGCTCGACGCCGAGACGGCATCCATGAATGCGCTCATCCCCAGCGTGCTGCGCCGCGGCACCGTCCGCTGCCCGGACATGGACAGCCTTGCCGCCTATATGGACGGGCTGTACGGCCTGCGCGCTGAGCCCGTCGTCCGCTGCATTGGTGAGATCCAGGCACCCGGCTTCTACGCCACCTTCCCGGAGGACCGCTTCCTGCCCGGCGGCGAGCGCCTGCTTGAAAAAGCCGCGGCGCTGCTCGGCGAACTGCTGCTGGCCCCGAACACCCGGGGCGGTCTGCTGCTGCCCGATTACGTCGAGCGCGAGCGCTCCCGCCTCGCCGAGCGCATACGCGCAAGGCGGAACAACAAGGACGCCTATGCCGTCCTCCGACTCATAGAGCTCATGTGCGCCTATGAGCCCATCGCCGTGGGCTCCCTCGGCTCCGAGCAGGCGGCGGAGGACATCAACTACGTCGCTCTCTCCAAACACTATAAGAATCTCATCGCCTCCTCGCCCATCGAGGTCTTCTACTGCGGGGCCTCCGGCTGGGATGAGGTACTCTCGGCCGTCTCCGGCGCGCTCGACACCCTGCCGCGCAGCGAGATAAACTGGGACTTGGGCACGGAGATACGCATGAATTCCGTCGAGGAACAGCCCCGTGTGTTCAGGGAGCACATGGACGTCAGCCAGGGCAAGCTGGCCATCGGCTGGCGGCTCGGCGAGTGCATGGAGGAGCCCGACCTGGCCGCTATAAGAGTCTTCAACTCGGTCTACGGCGGTTCGCCCACGTCCAAGCTTTTTCTCAACGTCCGCGAAAAGCGCTCCCTCTGCTACTACGCCTCCTCCGGCGCCGACATACAAAAGGGCCTGCTGCTGGTCTCCAGCGCCGTGAACTTTGAAAACTTCGGCGCGGCGCGCGAGGAGATATTCGCCCAGCTGGAGGCCATGCGCCGCGGCGAGATAACGCCCGAGGAGCTCGAGAGCGCCAAGCTCAGCTGCTCGTCCGCCCTGCGCTCCGTGGAGGACGACCCGCTCTCCCTCGAGAGCTACTGGCTCTCCATGAACGTCTCCGGCGCGGAGATAAGCCCCGGGGAGCTGGCCGCCGCCTGCGAGCTCGTGACGGCGGAGGACGCCGCTGACATCGCCCGCAGCTGCGAGTGCGACGCGGAATATTACCTCTTCGGAAAGGAGGACGCTGCGGATGAGCCTGAGCAAAGCTGAATTCCCCAACATCGGCGAGACACTGTACACCGGCACGCTGGAAAACGGCCTGCGCATCGTGGTCGTCCCCCGGCCGGGCTTTATGAAGAAATATGCCTTTTTCGCCACGAATTACGGCGGGGTCATGCGCGATTTCTCCACCTTCGGCCGCCGTGTCGAGACGCCAGAGGGCGTGGCACACTTCCTGGAGCACAAGATGTTCGACATGCCCTGGGGCAACGCGCTCGGCGTACTCTCCGCGAACGGGGCCTCGCCGAACGCCTACACCTCGGATTTCATAACCGCCTACCACTTCGAGTGTACCGACGGCTTTGAGAAAAATCTCGACACGCTGCTTGAGTTCGTCTCCACGCCGTATTTCACCGCCGAAAGCGTTCTGAAGGAGCAGGGCATTATCGGCGAGGAGATAGGCATGGCCGAGAATGACCCCGGCCACGCCGTTTACTACGGCCTCATGCGCTGCCTCTATGAGAAATGCGCCGTGCGCGACAGCGTCGTCGGCACGGTGGAGAGCATCGCGCAGATCACGCCGGAGATACTCACGGACTGCCACCGGGCCTTCTACGCGCCTTCAAACATGCTTTTGTGCGTCGTGGGCGACGTTGAGCCGGATGCGGTTGAAGCCGCTGCACTGCGTGCGCTTCCCGCGGAGCGCGCACCCGTGCCGGAGCCGGATTACGGCCCCCTCGAGGGCCTTGCGCCCTATAAAACGCGCTTTTCGCGCGAGATGGACGTCTCCGCGCCCCAGTTCATGATAGGCGCCAAGCTGCCGAGCGAGGGCAGCGGCGACGAGCTGCTGCGCAGACAGCTCACGGCGGCGCTCGCGCTGCGCTGCCTGGCCGGCACATCCTCGCCGCTTTACACGGGCATGTACGCCGAGGGGCTTATCCGCAGCTTCTGGAACGAGGCCGACTGGGGCCCCTGCGCCGCCTACGCCGTCCTCGGCGGTGAGAGCCCGGAGCCGGAGCAGGTGCTAGCGCGCCTCTCCGAAACCGTCGCCGGCGTCGCCGCGAAGGGCTTTGACCGCGACGCCTTTGAGCGCTGCCGCCGTGCGGAATACGGAATGCGTATCCGTGCCTTGGGCAATGCCTCCGGGCTTGCGGACAGCATTGCGCGCAGCGCGTTTGCGGGCACCGACTGCCTGCGCAGTTTTGAGCTGCTGCCTCAGCTCACAGCCGACGAATGCGCCGCCTTTGCCGCGGAGCACCTCGCCCCGGAGCGGCTTGCGCTCTCGGTGGTACAGCCTATGCCTCGAAAGGATATGTAGTCATGCCAACTATGATGAGAGATGCCGCCATCAGCTTCCCCATGCTGGGCGACTTCAGCCTTGATTTTCCCGCGAGCTTTGAGCTCTTCGGCCACACCTTCTACCTCTACGGTGTGGTCATGGCCATTGCCTTCATCGCCGCTGTCTTTTACGCCTCCAAAAAGGCTCCAAGGGTGGGCATAAAGGGCGACGACATCTTCGGCCTCGTCCTCTGGGTCCTGCCCATAGCCATCGTCGGCTGCCGTATCTACTACGTCATCGCCGAGTGGGACAGGTACAAGGACAACTTCTGGGACGTCTTCAAGATTTGGGAAGGCGGCATAGCGATGTACGGCGGCACGATTGCCGGCGTCATCACCGTCATCATCTGGAGCCGCGCCAAGAAGATAAGCTTCGGCGCAACGCTGGACGTCGCGTCCTCCGGCCTCATTCTCGGCCAGGTCATCGGCCGCTGGGCCAACTTCGTCAACCGCGAGGCCTTCGGCGGAGAGACGGGCATCTTCTGCCGCATGGGTCTCACCACCCCGGACGGCACCACCTACTACGTCCACCCCACCTTCCTCTATGAGAGCCTGTGGAACCTTGTGGGCTTTATCATCATAGACCGCTACTGGTACCGCAAAAACCACCGGAAATACGATGGACAGATATTCATCTTCTACGTCTTCTGGTACGGCGCGGGTCGCGCCTGGGTGGAGGGTCTGAGGACGGACAGCCTCTATATACCCGGTACGAACATACGCACGTCCCAGCTCCTGGCCGCCGTATCCGCGATCGTCGCGCTGGTCATCCTGCTGGTGAATATAAAGCGGCCGCACAAGCCGACCTATGTCTCCACGCTTGAGGCCGCAGCAGCCGAAGCTGAGAACGTCTCAGAAGCGGAAACTGAAACCATTGCAGAAGCCAAAACTGAAACCGCCGAAAACACCGAGGCCGGAGGCGCTGATGCCAAAACCGGGCCTGACACAACTGAAAAAACGGAGGAAAGCAACAATGTCTGATTACAACGACCTTATCAAGTCCCTTAAAGCCGCTGCCGGCGGCTTTGCCGACATAGCCAAGGACCTCGCCGGTGCGGCCGGCGACAAGGCGCGCGACCTCGCCGGCGGCGCCGGCGAAAAGGCCAAGGCTCTTGCCCGCCTGGCTAAGCTGAGCATGGAACTCAACGCCGAGCGCGACAGTCTGAACGACGCTTACGCCGAAGTCGGCAAGCTCTATTTCGAGACCGCGGACAAAACCGCTCCGGGCGAGATGTACGTCCGCGCCTTTGACCGCGTCATGCTCTCCCTGGCCGCCATCGAGCGCATGGAGACCGAACTCACCGAGCTGCGCGCCAGCCTCAACGAGGGCGCTGGCGAGGACGCCGATTTCGAAGACATAGTCACCGCCGCCGAGGCCGAAGCCGCCGGCGAGGGCGACTCCATCGAGGTCGAGATAACCGAAGAGGACAAGACCGAGGAGTAAAATGGCAAGCAAAACCGCCGCCCGTATGGGCGGCGGTTTTTTGATGTTCGCGCTTGTGCGTGGCGTCAACAGCTGTCCTATTTACTCTTAAATAAGTAAGAAGGGGGAACCCCCGGCGAGGGTTCCCCCTTGACCCCCTCCTGCGCTTCATTAAGCACAAGAGAGTTCCGCGCTTAAGCGGAGCGCGGCCAGGGACGCTGTCCCTGGACCCTGCCACCTTTGAAAAGGTGGACGAAACTTTCAGACGCGTTGCGCGCGGCGAAGAGCGCAGCTTTTAGAAATTAAGGGTCGCGAAATAGTCGTCGGGGGTCTCGGCGCGTCTTATGAGCTTCGCCGAGCCGTCCTCGCACAGCAGCACCTCCGCGCTGCGGAGCTTGCCGTTATAGTTATAGCCCATCGCGTGGCCGTGCGCGCCGGTGTCGTGGATGACCAAAAAGTCGCCGGGGCAGATGGCCGGCAGCCAGCGGTCCACCGCGAACTTGTCGTTGTTCTCGCACAGGCCGCCCGTCACGTCGTACAGGTGGTCGCAGGGCGCGTCCTCCTTGCCCGCCACCGTGATGTGGTGATAGGCCCCGTACATCGCCGGACGCATCAGGTTGCAGGCGCAGGCGTCCACGCCGATGTACTCCTTGTGGATGTGCTTCTGGTGCAGGCACTTCGTTACCAGACAGCCGTAGGGTCCAAGCATAAAGCGGCCCATCTCCGTGAATATCTTCACGTCGCCCATACCCGCGGGAACAAGTATCTGCTCATAGACGCGGCGCACTCCCTCGCCGATGGCCAGGATGTCCGGGTGATGCCCATCCGGACGGTAGGGGATGCCCACGCCGCCTGAGAGGTTTATGAAGCCGATGTGTGCGCCCGTCTCCTCGTGCAGCTCCACGGCGAGGCGGAAGAGCTGCATTGCAAGCGTCGGATAGTAGTCGTCCGTCGTCGTGTTCGAGGCCAGGAAGGCGTGGATGCCGAACTCCTTCGCTCCCTTCTCCATCAGTATGCGGTAGGCCTGGAACATCTGCGGCTTCGTCATGCCGTACTTCGCGTCGCCCGGGGAGTCCATGATCGTGTTCGATATCTCAAAATACCCACCGGGGTTGAAGCGGCAGCTGATGGTCTCGGGAATGTGGCCGATGGTCCGCTCCAGGAAATCGATGTGAGTGATGTCGTCGAGGTTGATGGTGGCGCCGAGCTTGTCCGCGAGGGCGAAGTCCTCCGCCGGCGTGTCGTTCGAGGAGAACATGATGTCCGGCCCGGTTATGCCCTGACGTTCGCAGAGCATCAGCTCCGTGAGTGAGGAGCAGTCCATGCCGCAGCCTTCCTCGTGCAGGATGTCCATGATGGTCGGATTGGGCGTGGCCTTGACCGCGAAGTACTCCTTGAAGCCCTTGTTCCACGCAAAAGCCTCGCGAACGAGGCGCGCGTTGCGCCTTATCCCGCGCTCGTCGTAGAGATGGTACGGCGTCGGGAACCGCTTGTCCAGCTCCAGAAGCTGCTCTTTGGTCACAAACGGTAATTTCTTTTCCAAGTTATTCTCCGCCCTTTCCGTCGAAAATTATGGTTATGCGCGTGCCCTTTTCGGGCTCGCTTTCCGCCTTGAGCGAGGCGTGATGCCAGGCCGCGGCGTGTTTGACTATTGAGAGGCCGAGCCCCGTGCCGCCGGTCTCCTTGGAGCGGCTCTTGTCCACGCGGTAAAAGCGCTCAAAAACCCGGTCGAGGTGCTCAGGGGCTATGCCTATGCCGTTGTCCTCCACGCAAATGAAGGGCGAGCCATCCTTCCGCCCCACGGTGACCCTGACGTGACCGCCGGGCCGGTTGTATTTTATCGCGTTGTCGCAGAGGTTGGTTATCATCTCGTCTATGAGCTGGGCGTAGCCCGTGACCGTTTCCTCCTCGCCGCAGACGCTCACCGAGACCTCGCAGGCCGCGGCCTTGTCCTCCAGCCTGGATGCGCACAGCCGGGCAGCCGAGAGCAGCTCCACCCGCTCCGCGGGTGCCTCCACCGCGCCCTCGTCCAGGCGCGAGAGGTTTATGATGTCGTCTATGAGCGCTATGAGGCGCTGGGCCTCCGTGTATATCTTTTCCGCCAGAAGCGGAAGGTCCTCGCTCGGCGCGAGGCCCGTCATCATCATCTCCGCATAACCGGAGATGGAAGTTATCGGCGTTTTCAGCTCGTGCGAGACGTTTGCCGTGAAGTTGCGGCGCATGTTTTCAGATATAGATGAGAGCTTCTTTTCCATGTCACGCCTCCGCCATGTAGCCCACGCCGCGCACCGTGCGTATCATGCCGCCGCTCTCGCCCAGTTTCAGGCGCAGCGAACGTATGTGTACGTCCACCGTGCGCGTCTCCTCGCCGCCGGAGTAGCCCCAAACGGCCTCCAGCAGCTCCTCGCGCCTGACCACAGTGCCGGCGCGGCGCATCAGGTATTCCAAAAGGTCGAATTCCTTGGCCGTCAGCTGTACATCAACGCCCCCAGCCTCCACACGGCGGCCCGCAGGGTGGAGCACAACGCCGCGCACGGCAAGCTGCTCCCTGGGTTCGCCCCGGCGCAGCAGCGCGCGTACCCTGGCCAGGAATTCCATGATGCCGAAGGGTTTCGCGATGTAGTCGTCCGCGCCGAGGTCCAGACCGCGGACCTTGTCCAACTCGGTACCCAGCGCCGACATTATCATGACGGGTATGTTCGCCGTCTCGGGAGACTCGCGCAGCCGGCGCAGTATCGCCAGCCCGTCCTCCCCCGGCAGCATGATGTCAAGCAGCACCAACCGGGCACGCCCGGCGTCCAGCGCCGCGAAAAACTCTCCCGAGGACGTGAAGCTCTCGGTGTCATACCCCGCTGAGCCCAGCGCGTAGGCCACCAGTTCGCGTATGCTTTTGTCATCTTCGACAACGTATATCATAGCCAAAACCCCGCAAAAAACACGCTGTTTACAGTATATAATAGCCTTATCCGATTGTCAAAACGCCATATGAGAAAAAATGCTTTTATTCGCGCAGCAAAAATTGTATAATAGGTCAGAGACGGGTCCGGGGCCGAGGGCTTCCGGCCGGGTAATACAGGAGGCGGATATATGGAACAGAGAGAACTTATAGAAAAATATGTCTCCAATGACGACATCTATCTGTACAACACTGGCAACGCCCAACGGGCCTATCACGCATTCGGCTGCAGGTACATACCCGAGTGCGGAATGCATCGTTTTGTTGTCTGGGCCCCGCACGCGAGAGAGGTCTCGGTCGTAGGCGACTTCAACGGCTGGGACGGCTATGCCTCGCCCATGTACCGGCGCGAGGACGACGTCTGGTGCGCCTTCCTGCCCAACGTAAAAAACGGCGATATCTACAAGTACCGCATAGTGGGTGCGGACGGAAGGATGGTCCTCAAGGCCGACCCCTTTGCCTTCCATGCCGAGACCGGCCCTGCCACGGGTTCCAAGGTCTGGGATATCGAGGGCTACGGCTGGACCGACGGCAGCTACATGTCCGACCGCGCCGGCAGGGACGCGATACACTCCCCCATGTCCATATACGAGCTACACCTCGGCTCCTGGCGAAAGCGCGAGGGCGAGATGTTCCCTAACTACCGCAGCGTGGCCGATGAGCTGGCCGACTACTGCAAGCAGATGAATTACACGCACGTTGAGCTGCTGCCCATCACGGAGTACCCCTTCGAGGGCTCCTGGGGCTATCAGGTCACGGGCTTTTTCGCGCCGACGAGCCGTTACGGCACGCCGCAGGACTTCATGTACTTCGTGGACAAGCTCCACAGCGAGGGCATCGGCGTCATCATCGACTGGGTCCCCGCGCACTTCCCGCGCGACGAGCACGGTCTGCGCATGTTTGACGGCGCGCCCTGCTTCGAGTGCGACGAGCAGCGGATGGCAGAGCATCCGGACTGGGGCACCATGATCTTCGACTACTCCCGTCCCCAGGTCCAGAGCTTCCTGACCTCCTCGGCCATGTTCTTCTTCGACAAATACCACGTAGACGGCATCCGTGTGGACGCCGTGAGCTCCATGCTCTACCTCGACTACGGCCGCAAATTCGGCGAGTGGACGCCCAACAAGGACGGCGGCAACATCAATCTCGGCGCCGTCGCCTTCCTGCGCAAGATGAACTCCGCCGTGCTCACCGCCTTCCCCGGCGCCATCACCATAGCCGAGGAATCCACCGCCTTCCCGCTGGTCTCCCGTCCGCCCGAGGCCGGGGGCCTGGGCTTCACGTTCAAGTGGGACATGGGCTTCATGCACGACACGCTCGATTACATGTCCCTTGACCCCTATTTCCGCAGCTACAATCACAGCCGCCTTACCTTCTCTATGATGTATGCCTTCTCCGAGAACTTCGTGCTGGCCTTCTCCCATGACGAGGTCGTCCACGGCAAGGCCTCCATGGTGAACAAGATGTGGGGCGATTACGACACCAAGTTCGCCTCCCTGCGCGCGCTTTACGGCTATCAGTTCGCCCATCCGGGCAAGAAGCTGATGTTCATGGGCGGTGAATTTGCCCAGTTTATAGAGTGGAATTACACACAGCAGCTCGACTGGAACCTGCTCGAATACCCCATTCACGCCGGAATGCAGAGCTACGTCCGCGAGCTGGGCCGGCTGTACCTGAGCATCCCCGCGCTCTCGCGCATAGACGACTCCTGGGACGGCTTCACCTGGCTCAATGTGGACGATTCGGACCGCAGCTCCGTGGCCTTCATGCGCATGTGTCCGCGCTCCTATGTCGTCTGCGCACTCAACTTCACGCCGGTGCGCTATGACGACTTCCCCATAGGCCTGCCGAAGCCCGGCGTCCTCAAGGAACTCATAAACTCCGACGACATCCGCTACGGCGGCTCCGGCATACACAACGCGCCGGAGATAGTCTCTGCGGACGAGCCCTTCCTCGAGCACCCCTGCTCCGCGAAAATAACCCTGCCGCCCATGTCAGCGGTCTGGTTCCGCTTCACCCCGTCGCCTAAAAAGGCCAAAAAACCCGCCAAGTCCGGCAAAAAGGCCGCGGCGAAGGAGGAAGGCAAGGCCCTTGTCAAGTCCGGCGAGCGCTCCATTGCCAAACGGGGTGAAAAGGCCATCGCGAAGCGCGGCGAGAAAGCCATAGCCAAGAGGGGCGAAAAGGCCATAGTCAAGGTCGAGGAAAAACCGGCCGGGCGCTCCTCCTCGAAGTCAGGCAAGACGGCGAAGAAGAAATGATCTTCTGCCCTTCCTTCAACAACATCCTTCCAAGCGAAAGGAATGGTCAATATGAAACGTGAATTCCAACAGCTTCTCCTTGAAAAGGGCCGCGACAGGATGCCGAACGTCCTCATCGCCTCGGCGGAGTGCGCGCCCATCTCCAAGACCGGTGGTCTTGCCGATGTTGTCGGCACGCTGCCGAAGAGCCTCGCCGCCCTCGGCGTGGACGCGCGCGTCATCACCCCGTATCACCGCGTGGTAAAGGACAAGTATCACGACCAGGTCGAGCACATGTTCAGCTTCTCGGTGGATCTCGGCTGGCGCAGCCAGTATGTTGGAATCGAGCGCCTCGTCGTCGACGGCGTCACCATCTACCTTGTGGATAACGAGTACTACTTCGGCGACCACATATACCGGGGCGGCCAGGCAGAGGGCGAGCAGTACGCCTTCTTCACCCGCGCGGTGCTCGACGCCATTCCGAACCTCGGCTTCTTCCCCGACGTGCTCCACTGCAACGACTGGCACACCGCCATGCTGCCCATGCTTCTGCGCACGCAGTACGGCTACTATGTACACGGCAAGATAAAGACCCTGCTCACCATCCACAATATTTTCTACCAGGGCAAGTTCGGCTTTGATTTCTTCCGCGACCTGCTGCGCGTGGAGGACAGGTATTTCACAAGCGAGTTCATGGAACTCAACGGCTGCGCCGCCTTCATGAAGGCCGGCTGCGTATTCGCCGACAGGCTGAACACCGTGAGCCCCAGCTATGCCGAGGAGATATGCACCCCCTACTATGGCGAGGGCCTGGACGGCATACTCTCCGCGCGCCGCCACCAGCTCAGCGGCATACTCAACGGCATCGACAAGAAGGTCTTCAACCCCTACACCGACCAGCTCATCGCCAAGCGCTACGACAAGGGCCACCTCAAGGGCAAGCAGGTCTGCAAGGAGAGCCTCATGTTCGACATGGGCCTTCAGGGCGACGCGCGCACTCCGCTCATCGCCATGGTGTCCCGCATGACCGACCAGAAGGGCTTCGACCTCGTGGAACGCGTGCTCGACGAGATGATGGACTTCGACATCTGCTTCCTCCTGCTCGGCTCCGGCAACGGCGAATATGAGAACTTCATGCGCGAGGCTGAGAACCGCCACCGCGGCCGTGTTTGCGCCTACATAGGCTATAACGAGGAGCTCTCGCACCGGGTTTACGCCGGGGCGGACATGCTGCTCATGCCCTCCAGGTTCGAGCCCTGCGGTCTCTCTCAGATGATTGCAATGCGCTACGGCACGCTGCCCATCGTCCGTGAGACCGGAGGTCTGCGCGATTCGGTGATCCCCTACAACCAGTACACCGGCGAGGGCACCGGCTTTAGCTTCACCAACTACAACGCGCATGAGATGAAGGACGCCGTCGAGCGCGCCGTTCACGTCTACCGCGAGCAGCCCGAGGTCTGGACCGGGCTCATGCGCAATGCCATGGCCGCCGACTTCGGCTTCGAGCGCTCCGCTGAGGAGTACGCGCGGCTCTATATAGATATCCTATGAGGGACGGCGGGACGGGACCCGCAAGGGTAAGCGTATATTTCGGCGGAACGGCCCATGAGATGTGGACTGACAGCGGCCTTTCCGTCAGCTACACCGGCCGGCACGAGGTCTGCGCCCTGCGCGAGGGCGCGGTCTATCGTGCCGAGGCCCCGGTGCCGGCGCGCGCCGGGGACGTGAAAGCGGACTATAACGAACTGGCCTGGAGCGAGGAGCTGGCGGCAAGCCTGAACGCCGGCACCGCCCCTGCGCTCACGCGCGCCTATTTTGCCGCTGCCGCGGCCGTTGCTGAGGCGTTTTCGGAGCTCTGGGACATCAGGGATTTGCCGGGGAGGCTCCCGCGCGAGCTCTCAGGCGGCTATGAGGCGCTGCTCATCCCCGAGACGATGCGCGTGCTGCTGGATGAGCGGCGCGCTTCCTGGGAGGACGCCCGCGACATAACCGCGCGCTGCTTCACGCTCCGCGTGTGCGAGGGCCCGCGCGACGCGCGCGTACCGCTCGGCGCGGTGTCGGCCCTGCAGCCGAGGGACGCCGGACTCATCCGTGCCATAAACGAAAAGCTCTGCGGCCGGCTATGGGACGCCTGGCCCGGCGACTGGCAGCGCATCGGCGAAAACGCCGTGCTGCGTGACGGCGAGGTGGACCTCGTCACGCTCTGCGCCGCGTGCTGCGGCACAATAATCTGTACGAAGGAGCGGCGGGCCGGGTCTCTGCGCGCGATGTACACCCTCATGCCCGCCAGGTTTGCGGACATATGATAATCTCCGAGCTCACCCCCCACATAACACACGACGCGGCGCGCGAGAGCTGCCGCTGTCCCATCGGCGCCGTCACCACCGGCAGCGCCGTGACCCTGGCCTTCACGGACGGGCTCTCCTCCGTACTGGATGCCGAGCTCGTACTCTACGGCGATGGTTTTGAGCACCGGTATGAGATGGCGCTCGAGGATGGACGCTGGTACGTGCGCGTCACCATGCCCGAGGAGGCGGCTGCACTCTGGTACGTTTTCAGGCTCAGCCTCTCCGAAGGGGAATACTGGCTCTGCGCCGGCGAGGGCGGCCGCTTCGGCCAGCTCATGAGCTCCCGCGGCGAGGGCTTCCGTCTCACGGTCTACGACAGGAACTTTGAAACTCCGGCCTGGTTCCGCCGGAGCATAATGTATCAGATCTTCCCGGACCGCTTTGCCCGGGACTGCAGCGGCACCGCGCGCGAGGGCATAGAGAAGCACCGCGCCATGGGCCGGCACGTCAAGTACCACGAGGACTGGAACGAGCCCGTGGACTGGCAGCCCAACAGCGCGGACGGCTTCTACTTCCCGCTGGACTTCTACGGAGGTACGCTCAAGGGCGTGGAGAGCCGCCTGAGCTACCTAAAGAGCCTCGGTGTCGGCGTCATCTACTTCAATCCCGTGTTCGAGGCCTGCTCCAACCACCGCTACGACACGGCGGATTACCTCAGCGTCGACCCCATACTCGGCACGAACGAGGATTTTGAGAACCTCTGCGCCGCGGCCGAACGGCTGGGGATACGCATAATGCTCGACGGCGTCTTTTCCCACACGGGCGCTGACAGCATCTACTTCAACAAATTCTCGCACTACCCGGACGCGGGCGCGTACAACGCCGGGGGCGCCTCCCCCTACTACGGCTGGTACGACTTTAGGAACTACCCGAACGAGTACCGCTGCTGGTGGAACTTCCCCGACCTGCCCGAGGTGGACGAGGGCAACGCCGACTGGCGCGACTTCGTCATCACCGGGCGCGACAGCGTGGTGCGCACCTGGATACGCCGCGGCGCGGCCGGCTGGAGGCTGGACGTGGCCGACGAGCTGCCCGACGAGGCCCTGCGCCTCATCCGCGAGGCCGCCAAGGCCGAGGACCCCGACGCCGTGGTGCTCGGCGAGGTCTGGGAGGACGCGGTCATAAAATACAGCTACGGCTCGCGGCGGAAGTATGCCCTGGGAGAGTCACTGGACACCGTCATGAACTACCCCTTCCGCTCGGCGGTCATAGACTTTCTCTGCTTCCGCACGGACTCGCGCGCGCTGGCGGCCTTCCTGCTCGGGCAGAGGCTCAACTACCCCGCGCCGATGTACTTCTCGCTTATGAATCTGCTCTCCTCGCACGACGTGGAGCGTGTGCGCACAGCGCTTGCCACACGGCTGGACGCGCGCAGCATGAGCCGGGAGCAGCAGGCGGGTTTCATAGTGGGCGACGCGCAGGACGCGCGCGGCGCGGCGATGCAGAAGCTGGCCGCGGCCATTCAGTTCGCGCTGCCGGGCGTGCCCTGCATCTACTACGGAGACGAAACGGGCATGGGCGGCATGCTCGACCCCTTTGACCGCGCGCCCTTCACCACCGGCGCGAGGCCGCTGACCGACTGGTACGCCGGCCTCGGCAAGATACGCAACGAGCACGACGCCCTCTCCACCGGCGCCGCCGCCTTCTTCGCGCCCGACGCGGATGTGCTCTGCATACTGCGCTGCGTTTCCGGCGGAGCGGATGCCTTCGGCGTCGAGGCAAAGGACGGCGCCTTCCTCGCCGTCATAAACCGCGCCGACTGGGAAAAGGAGCTGGTCGTCGACCTCTGGCTGGACAACGCCGGGCTCACCGCGGCGGAGCTCGCCGGGCTGCGCGCGCAGAACCACAGCCGCGCCGAGTGCCTGCTCACGGGAGAGAGCGCAGAGATAAGCGAGGGGCTGCTGAGGCTCAGTCTGCCTCCGGAATCCGTCAGAATATTCGAGCTCAAATAAATACCCCGGCGGGCGGAGCATTTCCGCCCGCTTTCCATGGCTGTGGCAATATTGTATATGTATACGGGAGGACTGTATGAAGCAGGAGAGAAGCTTTCCATCTGTGGTGATAAGCAAAAAGGCCGAGGCTGCAGCGCGCGCCGGGCACCCCTGGGTCTACGCCGAGGAGATAACCGAGCGCCGCGGCGAGCTCAGGCAGGGCTGCATAACCGACGTATTCTCGCAAAAGGGCGCCTGGCTGGGCGCGGGCTTTTACAGCGAGACCAGCAAAATAGGCGTGCGCATCCTCTCGGACAACGCCAACGAGAGCTTTGGCCCCGAGTTCTTTGAGCGTCGCGTCAAATACGCCCTCGAATACCGCCGGGCCGTCATGGACGACCTCGGCTGCTGCCGCCTCATCTTCGGCGAGGCCGACGCGCTGCCGGGGCTCACGGTGGACAAGTTTTCGGACATTCTCGTCGCCCAGGTACTCTCCTACGGCACGGACAGCGTCAAGGACGTCATCTACCGCGCGCTCTGCGAACAGCTGGAGGCCATGGGCGAGCATGTCTCCGGCATCTACGAGCGCAATGAGGCCGCCCTGCGGGACCTCGAGGGCCTGCCGCGATACAAGGGCTGGTACGAGGGCCTGCCGCACGGCGAGAGCACCGTCACGGAGATCTGCGAAAACGGCGTGCGCTACGCCGTGGACGTTGAAAACGGTCAGAAGACCGGCTTTTTCCTCGACCAGAAGCTCAACCGCCTCGCCGTTGCGAAGCTGGCCAGGGGCCGCCGCGTGCTCGACTGCTTCACGCATACGGGCTCCTTCGCCCTCAACGCCGCGCTGCACGGGGCGGAGCACGTCACCGCCGTGGACGTCTCCGAATCCGCCGTAGAAATGGCGAGACGCAACGCCGTGCTCAACGGCCTGGAGGACCGGATGGACTTCCTCGCCGCGGACGTCTTTGAGCTGCTGCCCCGGCTCTGTGAGGAGAGAGCGAAGTACGACCTCGTCATACTCGACCCGCCAGCCTTCACCAAGAGCCGCCGGACCATACGCTCCGCCGAGCGCGGCTACCGCGAGATAAACTATCGCGCCATGCGCCTGCTGCCCCGCGGCGGCTACCTCGCCACCTGCTCCTGCTCGCACTTCATGGAGAGCGAAAATTTTGAATATATGCTGAAAAATGCGGCTAAAGATGCAAATGTCCGCCTCCGTGAAGTTGAAGTCAGAAAGCAGGCGCCGGATCATCCTATCCTCTGGAACGTGCCTGAAACCTCATATCTCAAGTTTTACGTCTTCCAAATCGTGTGATTTTTTGTGCAATGCCCACAAAAACGCCCCGTGATATTCTGCATAAAAATAAAATTCGCCGAATCTCAAAAAGGCCCTTGCATATTTATTCACCCGGGTATATACTTAGCGCATATTAAGCGGTACGCAAATGAATATGGAGGCATCGTTATGAATAAATCGGACATCAAGAAAGTCGTTCTCGCCTATTCCGGCGGCCTGGACACCTCGATCATCATCCCCTGGCTGAAGGAGAACTACAACAACTGCGAAGTCATCGCCGTATCCGGCAACGTCGGCCAGGCTGACGAGCTGGAAGGTCTCGAGGAGAAGGCCATCAAGACCGGCGCCAGCAAGCTCTATGTCGAGGACCTGACCGACGAGTTCGTTGACGACTTCATCATCCCGGCCGTCAAGGCGGGCGCGATGTATGAGGACTACATGCTCGGCACCTCTCTCGCGAGGCCGGTCATCGCCAAGCGCCTCGCCGAGATAGCCATCGCCGAGGGTGCCGACGCCATCTGCCACGGCTGCACCGGCAAGGGCAACGACCAGGTCCGCTTCGAGCTGACGCTCAAGCACTTCGTCCCCGACATGCCCATCATCGCCCCCTGGCGTGAGTGGTCCATCAAGTCCCGGGAAGAGGAAATCGCCTATGCCGAGGCGCACAACGTGCCTCTGAAGATAAACAGGGAAACCAACTATTCCAAGGACAAGAACCTCTGGCACCTCTCCCACGAGGGCCTCGACCTCGAGGATGCGGGCAACATGCCGCTCTATGAGAAGAAGGGCTTCCTCGAGATGGGCGTCTCCCCCATCGACGCGCCCGACACGCCGACCTACGTCACCCTCGACTTTGAGGCGGGCGTCCCCGTAGCGCTCGACGGCGTGAAGATGAGCGCGAAGGACATCATCCTCAAGCTCAACGAGCTCGGCGGCGCGAACGGCATCGGCCTTCTCGACATCGTGGAGAACAGGCTCGTCGGCATGAAGTGCCGCGGCGTCTACGAGACCCCGGGCGGCACCATCCTCTACGCCGCGCACGAGTACCTCGAGACGCTCTGCCTCGACAAGATGACCATGCACAAGAAGCAGGAGCTGGCCATCACCTTCGGCGAGCTGGTCTACGACGGCCAGTGGTACACCCCGCTGCGCGAGGCGCTCTCCGCCTTCGTCGACAAGACCCAGGAACACGTCACCGGCAAGGTCAAGCTCTGCCTCTACAAGGGCAACGTCATCAAGGCCGGCGCCTGGAGCGACTGGAGCCTCTACTCCGAGGAAATCGCTACCTTCGGCGAGGACCACGTCTACGACCAGGCCGATTCCAAGGGCTTCATAAATCTCTTCGGTCTGCCGATAAAGGTCCAGGCTCAGGTTGACGCGAAGAACGCGAAGAAGTAAAATAACATAGTTTGGCTTTCACTAAGGGGCGGGGGCTATCCCCCGCCTCTTTGAAGGATACAGGGGGATATAATATGGAAAAGCTCTGGGCCGGCCGCGCGCACGGCGCGCTGGACAAGGCGGCGGACGACTTCAACTCGTCCATCTCCGTAGACAGCCGGATGTACAGGCAGGATATAAGAGGAAGCATGGCCCACGCGGCGATGCTCGCCAAGCAGGGCATCATCTCCGCCGCCGAGGGCAAGGCGCTCATCGAGGGCCTTGGCGGCATACTCGCGGACATTGATGAGGGCAAACTCGCCATAGACCCCGCCGCGGAGGACATCCACAGCTTCATAGAAGCAGTCCT
>URDK01000022.1 GCA_900546485.1 uncultured Eubacteriales bacterium | reverse complement strand
CCGCAGGGTCGTAGGTTCGAATCCTACAGGGGGCGCCAAAAAGAGCCGCCACTCGCAGGTGGCGGCTCTTTCAAATACGGGCCTTTAGCTCAGTTGGTTAGAGCAACCGGCTCATAACCGGTCGGTCCGGGGTTCGAGTCCCTGAAGGCCCACCAGGAAGCAAGCTTCGGCTTGCTTCTTTTTTATTGACAGAGCCTTTTCAGTGGTTTATTATATTCGTGCAATTCAACATAGGGGTGCTGGGTTCTCCCGGCTGAGATAGGACTAATTGAGGTCCGGACCCTTGAACCTGATGCGGGTAATGCCGACGTAGGGAACTTCTTTACGCATCGGGTTTTCCCCGGTGCGCTTTCTTTTTGCGCCGGGAGAAGGCGAAAGGAGAATACAAAAATGAGAAACAAGAAACTGCGTGCCATGGCTGAAGGTGCGGTGCTGCTTGCGCTGGCGCTGGTATTTAATGCGCTCAAGCTGTTCACGCTGCCCAACGGTGGTTCTGTGGATCTAGCCATGATTCCGATCTTTATTTTCGCCCTGCGCTGGGGCGTAGGCTGGGGACTGCTTGAGGGCTTCCTGTTCGGGCTTTTGCAGATGCTTATAGACGGCGCGATAGCCTGGGGCTGGCAGAGCCTGCTACTGGACTATCTTGTCGCCTTTACGCCGCTCGGCCTTGCGGGCATATTCCGCGGCAAGGGCAAAGGCATATACGTCGGCATACTGCTCGGTTGCTTTGTGCGTTTCATTGTCCACTACATTTCAGGCGTAACAATTTACGCCATCACGATGCCGACCGAGCTCTTCGGCGTCGTCTGGGCCTCGCCCGCGACGTACTCGCTCATCTACAACGGCAGCTACATGCTCATCGACACCGTCATCTGCCTCGTCATCTTCGGCGTGCTCTACAAGCCGCTGTACAAGTACATCCAGGCCAGGGATATAAGAGCCTGAACGCATAAGGGACGCGCCGAAATGGCGCGTCCCTTTTATTTGTCGGAGCTTGAGGATATCGGCTCTATGACCGAGGCGAAGATGCTGCTGAGCTTTGCCATGCCTTCCGCTGCTGGCTGCTGCGCGGCGCGGGCATAGATGTCGTACTTAGCCGTCTTGTCGCTTGAACGTGTGTTTTCCCGGCTGGTCGTGACCTTTCCGGAGATGGTTGTGGAAAAGCCCCAGATGTTCATGCTCGACTGCATTGTGCTCTCGTTTGACTCAGCGAGCTTGTCGGCGGTGGAGTCCTTGACCTCCATAGTGAAATTTACGGTCGCTTCCTCCATCGTGAAGGCCGGGATGGGCACGAGAGCGAGCAGAGGAGCCTCCACCTCCACAGTGACCGGCTTGGTCTCGCCGCTTGCGGCGTCGACGACCGTGCGGTTGAGCTTGAACTTTACCGTTCGCGCCTCGACTGCTTCGTTCTTGCTCAGGTCCGGCATCGTCTTGAAAGCGAGGCGGAAGAGCTGGTCGAGGTAGACGTTGCAGAGCTCGGCCTGGCCCTTGGCCACCTCTATCAGGGGCTGGCAGATGAGCAGCCCCATGGGCAGACCGGTGAAGTCGTCGGATATTGCCATGTATTACTCCTTTCATGCTTAGAGTGCGGAGCGCCTGTTGAGTTCCGTCTCAATGCGCGCCAGGCCCTCAGGGGACTCGCGCAGGCGGAAGTGCAGCTCCAGCTCGCCGCCGCCTGTCTCTTTGTCCGGAAGCGGCAGTGTGACCTTTACGTATTCCATATTCATCACCCCGTGGCTCATCAGCGCGGCCAGGGGCGAGCGTATCAGCTCCTCACCATGCGGACCGGGATAGCTTACTGATATCGTCCTAGGGACATACACCGTCTCGCCGCCGCGCTCCACGGCTTCAAAGCAGCCGGACAGGCAGTTTTCAAGACTGCGGCGCTCAAGCTGCTCATATGCCTCCTGCATCGCGATGCCCACGGCGCTGATCAGTTCTTTGGTGTCCATGCAGCCGCCTCCTAACAGTCGAGTATGCAGAGCCTGTCGGTGCTCAGCCGGTATTTTTCAAGCAGTGCCCCAAGGTCGTCGCCCACGTCAACTATACAGTTCCCGTCGCCGGAGCTCATGGGTGACCAGACGGCGTAGCGCCCGGGCCCGCCCGCTGCGGCGGAGCTTTCCTCGCCGAGGTCGGTGAGGAAGGGCTGCCTCTTGGCAAATTCCCTCCAGTTCAGTTTGAATACGCCTCCTTTTGAGTTCACGGACGGTATGAGACGCCCTTTGCGTGCTCGTACTCAGCCACGCCGCCGGTGTGCGGATTCCCGGCGTGATACCACGTCGGGAGCAGGTACATGTCGCAGAAGGCGGCTCCGGCAAAGCCGTTTGGAAAGCTGACGCCCTCGCGATGGTGCCAGGTGTAGCCCGGCGGAGTGCCCTGCAGGCCGGCTGCGGCATTGGCGAGGGCATAGTCGCCGCTGCGGCTGCCGCTCATGGCTATGCGATATGCCCCCGTGTTGTTGTATGTGAGCTGTATAACCAGGTGGTTTTGCGCCGTGACCCGGTTCATGACAGCCCGCCTGAAGGCGGCCCGGCTCGGAAAGTATTGGGCAGGCGTATGCGGCTGAAGATACCAGTCAACGATTGCCGAAGCCTGTTCAGACATCCTGTAGCTGGGCCCAACGCTGTTTACTATGTCTGGGTCGTCCCAGCCGGTCACACGCCTTGACCTTATAAAAAGCATCCACGTCGCCTCCTGTGAACAGGCTATGCGGACAGACTCAGGCTTAGACCATGGGAAAAAAGCAGGGCGGAGGCGCTCTTCAGCGTCTCCGCCCTGCTT
This sequence comes from uncultured Eubacteriales bacterium, assembly GCA_900546485.1. Lineage (GTDB taxonomy): Bacteria > Bacillota > Clostridia > Oscillospirales > Oscillospiraceae > Scatomorpha. The sequence goes on along the minus strand of URDK01000022.1, from coordinate 32,698 downwards.
ATGCGGCTTTAAAGTTCAGTAAACCTTTGCGTCCACGAACTTCGAAAGCTCGTCCGGGGCTATTATTATCTGCTCGCCGCGCATGCCCGCGCTGACGGCGATCTCGTCGAAAAGAATGCTGGTCTCGTCGATGTAGGTGGGGTATTTCTTTTTCATGCCTATGGGCGAGCAGCCGCCGCGCATGTAGCCGGTGAGGGGCAGCAGCTCCTTGACGTGTATCATCTCTAGCTTTTTGTTGCCGGACACCGAGGCCGCGCGGCGGAGGTCCAGCTCGTCCGAGACGGGTATGCAGAAGACGAGGATGCCGGTCTTGTCCCCGCGCGTCACGAGCGTCTTGAAGACCTGTTCCTCGGGCAGACCGATCTGCTCCGCGGCATGTTTGCCTGAGAGGTCGGATTCGTCGTATTCATACTCTGCCGTGCGGTAGGCTATGCCGGCCGCGTCCAGCAGGCGCATCGCGTTGGTCTTTGTCATGTCGTCTCTCCTCCCATCTCCGCTGCATACTTCTCATACACGGCTCGAACGGTTTCCGGGTCCAGCTCCGGAAAGGGCGTCACCGGCGCAGGTACGTCCTCGAAGGGCCTTAGCTGGAGGCGGTAGTATACGAGGTCACACCATCTGCCAAGCTTCCAACCGGTCTTTACATCCGTGTATACCTTGGCAAAGCCGAGACGCTCATGCAGCCGCTCGCTGGGCGGATTGGGCGAGGATACGGTTCCATAGACGCTGACAAAGCCCTGGAGCCGCAGCAGCTCCAGCAGTGCGCTGTAAAGTGCCATTCCCAGTCCGCGGCCCGTGTACGACTGCTCGAGATAAACAGAGAGCTCAGCGTCCCAATCAAAGGCGGCGCGGACGCGGTAACGGTGAGCATAGGCGTAGCCCACGGCGCGGCCATCCTCCTCGCAGACGAGAAAGGGGTACTCGGCGGAGATGTCTGCGATGCGCCCCGAAAACTCCTCCGCCGTGGGGGCGGGGGATTCGAAGCTTATCACGGTATCGATGTATGGCGCATATATTGCGGCCAGCGCGGCCCCATCGGAGGGCAGAGCGCTGCGTATCCTGAAACTCATAAAAAACTTCGCCTCTTTCAGGGGAATTTTAACCTTTACTGAACTCGGCGTCAAGGATTAACGGAAAATTCACAGCTTGGACTGCAATTGTCGCTTGTAAAATACGGATTTGATGTTATAATCGAATCCGTTATATTCTAAGCGCCCATAATAAATGGAGAGGTGTCCGAGTGGTTTAAGGAGCCGGTCTTGAAAACCGGTGACCCGGCAACGGGCCATGGGTTCGAATCCCATCCTCTCCGCCAACGTTGACCGGGCACCGGCTTTGATGCGAAGGTGTTGAAGCATGTGCCCGGTCCAACTATAAGGGCGTCAGTATAAAAGCCCTCCCGCCGCAAAGGTGTGATGCGGCGGAGCGGAGTATTTTTGATATAAACGAGGGATGACAATGTCTAAGTTCAGGGTTATTACGGACGGTTCGGGCGATCTGTCGCCGGAGCTCGTCAAGGAGCGCGATATCACCGTGGTCCCGTTTTACGTCATGCTGGGCAGCGGCGATTATCTCAAGCAGGACGCGGATATAGGAACTGAGGAGTTTTATGAGTGGATGGTGTCTCATCCCGGCGTGTATCCGAAAAGTTCCACCCCCTCGACTCAGGACTTCCTCAAGGTGTTCCGCGAGGTCGCTGAGGCGGGCGAGGAGGCCATCTGCATTTGCATAACCGAGAAGTTTTCCAACTCCTATCAGACCGCGCGCATAGCCCTTGAACTTCTGCGTGAGGATTATCCCGACGCCAGGATAGCCGTTTTCAATTCCATGGTCAACACCGTGCTCCAGGGCCTGTACGTGCTCGAGGCCTGCAATCTGCGCGACGCCGGTTTCGAGCTGGACGAGGCCGTTGAGAGGCTCACTGAGATAAGGCCGACTGGCCGCATCTTCTTCACCATCGGCAGCATGTCCTATCTCAGCATAGGCGGCCGCATAGGCAAGCTGGCGGGCAAGGTCAGCACCGTGCTGGGCATTCGCCCCATTATCACGCTCAAGGAGGGCGAGATATTCCCCTCGGGCGTCTGTCGCGGCCGCGGCAAGAGCCTCGACAAGACCCTGAACGTGGCGCGTGAATACCTGCGCGAGAATTTCACCTCTGCCGATGAACTCTCCATTGCAGTGGGCTACGGTTACGACTACAACGAGGCCGCGGAGTTCCAGGGGCGCGTCTGTGCCATGCTCGACGAGCTGGGTCTCTCCACCGAGGTGCCCATCCGCCTCATCAGCTCCGTGATCGCCGTGCACACGGGTCCCTACCCGCTCGGCATGGGTATCGTGAGGAAGGCCAGACTGGATAAGTGAAAACAAAAGCACCCGGCCGATAATTCTTTCGGCCGGGTTTTTCATAGGCGGAGCGCCGGACCCCGTAGGCAGGGCATACGGCTCAATGTGCTCTGGCAATAAAAAAGCCCGTGAGTGACAGGGGGTACATCACTCACGGGCTTTCTCCGTCTCTCAGGCGCTGACGCACTCCGCTTCGCGGCGGCGCCCCTCGTAGTAGGACGGATAGCTCTCGACGGGAACGGGGAAGAAGTCGAGGCCGAGGGCCTCGCCGCTCACGGCGTCGATATAGCAGGTGTAGTGCATTTCCTCAGTGGTGAACTCCAGCTCGTAAAGGCTGCCGCCATCGAGCAGCTTCTGGGAATCGAACCTCGCGCTCTTGACGTTGGCGGCCTCGAGAGCCAGGGTGCGGGCCTGCATCGGGCTTATATAGAGAATAGTCTTTTTCATGTTTGTTAGCTCCTTTTCGTTTTTGTTTTATGTGCCCATTGTAAAGGGCAATTATTAAAGTAACGTTAAAAGAAAAAGTTATTTAAATAACGATTTGCTGATTCCTTTCCTGTGTTACGGTCACAGGATACCAAAGTGTTATTAACAAGTCGTTAGAGCAGGATTAGAATAACATTAAAATCGTAAACTTTTTTTGAACACCTAAAATTAATTGTCCTTGCAAAAAGCGACGGCATCTGCTATACTTCGCCATGGATTTTAAGACGGTACTGAGATACCGGCAAAACCGCGTCATATTGCCGCGCCATGTGCGCGGGGATTTTGTGTGTCTTGCCGGAAGCCGGCAGGACATTTTTTGTTGCGAAAGGGCGGTGCTGTACGTGAGGGAAAAGGCCAGACTCATGGATGAAGCGGCGGTGAACCGTGCGCTGATGCGCCTCTCGCACGAGATAGCCGAACGCAACCGCGGCGTAGAGAACGTATGCCTGGTCGGCATACGCCGCCGGGGAGAACCCCTCGCGAAGCAGATCAGAGCCAACATCATAAAAATAGAGGGCGTAGAGGTCCCCTGCGGCAGCGTTGACGTGCGCTATTACCGCGATGACCTCCAGCCCCTTGCCGAGGACCCGATAGTCACGAAGGCCCAGCTTGATTTCCCTGTGGCGGACAAGACCGTCGTTCTGGTGGACGACGTGCTCTACACGGGCCGAACGGTCCGGGCCGCGATGGAAGCTGTGCTCAAGTGCGGCAGGCCGCGGGCGATACAGCTGGCGGTGCTGGTGGACAGAGGTCACAGGGAACTGCCCATAAGGGCGGACTATGTGGGCAAAAACGTGCCCACTTCGCATACGGAGCTCATCGAGGCCCGACTCCCGGAATACGACGGAGAGACAGGCGTGTGGCTCATGGAGCTGTGATGCTCCGAATCAAATTTGTCGTCATCCCAATTAAAATACACTACGGAGAGAGGTAAATCGGGAATGAACAAGAAAACCATCGGAACAGAGCCGATCTACGACGCCCGGACGCTTGGCGCGCCCAGGATGATCGTACTCGGCTTCCAGCACATGTTTGCAATGTTTGGCGCTACGGTGCTGGTCCCCACGCTGACGGGCCTGTCCGTCTCCACCACGCTGCTGTTTGCCGGTCTCGGCACGCTGCTGTTCCACCTGCTGGCCAAGGGCAAGGTCCCTGCCTTCCTTGGCTCGTCCTTCGCCTTCCTCGGCGGCTATGCGGCCATCGCGCCCATGCTCGAGAATCCTGACGCCCCGGGCGTGTTCAACGTACCGAACACCGAGCTTCTGCCTTACGCCTGCTTCGGTGTGGCCTGCGCGGGTCTTGTGTACCTGGTGCTCAGCCTGCTGTTCAAGGTTTTCGGCGTGCGCAAGGTCATGCGCTTCTTCCCGCCCATCGTCACCGGCCCCATCATCATCGCCATCGGCCTGTCCCTGAGCTCCAGCGCTGTAAACAACTGCGCCACCAGCTGGCCTGTCGCCCTGGTCGCCATCCTTGTCGTCATCATCTGCAACATCTGGGGCAAGGGCATGATAAAGATCATCCCCATCCTGCTCGGCGTCATCGCGTCCTACATCGTCGGCGCGGTGAGCGGTCAGGTGGACTTCACCGCCGTTAAAGAGGCTGCCTGGATCGGCCTGCCTGTGACCTGGAGCGAGACCGTGTTCGGCCTCTTCGGCAGCGGCAACGTCGACACCGCCATGCTCGCCACCGCGGCGATCACCATCATTCCGATATCCCTTGCCACCATGGTCGAGCACATCGGAGACATGTGCGCCATCTCCTCCACCTGCGGCAGGAACTACATCCAGGACCCCGGCCTGCACCGCACCCTCCTGGGCGACGGCCTGGCCACTAGCCTTGCGGCCCTCTTCGGAGCCCCCGCAAACACGACCTACGGCGAGAACACCGGCGTGCTGGCGCTCTCCAAGGTCTATGACCCCCGCGTGATTCGTCTGGCTGCTGTGCTGGCCATCATCTTCTCCTTCTGCCCCAAGTTTGCTGAGATAGTCCACGCCATGCCCACCGCCACGATAGGCGGCGTGTCCCTGGTGCTCTACGGCATGATCAGCGCCGTCGGCGTGCGCAACGTCGTTGAGAACAAGGTCGACTTCACCAAGAGCCGCAACGTCATCATCGCCGCCCTCATCCTGGTGCTCGCCATCGGTATCACCTACTCCAGCGCCGGCGCTGTGAAAATCGGAGCCGTCAGCTTCTCCGGCCTGGCCACCGCCGCCATCGTGGGTATCGCCCTCAACGCCATCCTGCCCGGCAAGGACTATGAGTTCGGTGCCGACATCCAGGGCGACACCAGCGTGAATTTCAAGGTGTGATAAGCGAAAATCCTTGACAAACCGCGAAAATAATGTATAATTTATAGGCCTGCCCTGAGGGACAGGCCTATATCCTTGCCTGCATACAGCAGGCCATAAGTCCAGAAGGAGGTGCACAAATTGGCGAAAACAAGCGAGAAGTACGAAGTGATGTACGTCCTGAATCCGAATCTCTCGGAGGAGGAGACCGCTGCTCTCGTGGAGAAGTTCAAGACGCTTGTCGAGCAGAACGGCACTCTTGATGAGATGGAGGAAATGGGTAAGCGCAAGCTGGCCTATGAAATCAACTATCTCAGCGAGGGTTACTACGTGCTCGTCAAGTTCACCAGCGCTCCCGAGTTCCCGGCTGAGCTGGATCGTATCCTTGGCATAACCGACGGCGTTATCCGCAGCCTGATCACCAAGCGTCCCGAGTAAGAGGTGCGCTGATGCTCAATCACATCGTATTGATGGGCCGCCTCACGCGCGACCCCGAGTTGAGGTACACGCAGAGCCAGATCCCTGTGGCGTCGTTCCGCCTTGCGGTCGACAGGGACTTCGGCCGCGGCGAGGAGAGGCAGACCGATTTCATCGACTGCGTCGCCTGGCGTCAGACCGGAGAGTTCGTGTCCAAGTACTTTCAGAAAGGCAGCATGGCCGTTGTGAGCGGCAGGCTGCAGATGCGGGATTGGACCGACAAGGACGGCAACAAGCGCACGACCGCCGAGGTCGTTGCGGACAACGTGTATTTTGGCGAATCGAAGCGCCGCGAGGGCGAGCCCCGGGACAGCTATGGTCCCCGGGACAGCTACGGCTCCCGCGACAGTTACAGCAACCGCGACAGCTACGGTGCCCGCGACAGCTACGGGCAGAGAGACAGCAGGCAGGACAGCGCTCCGCGCCAGGCCGCGCCTTCCGCCTTTTCCGAGCTGGACGACGGGGACGGCGAACTGCCGTTCTGAGAATTAAAAGGGAGGTATAACCTTGGCTTTCGATAACAAAGGACCCAAGAATCGCAAGCGCAAGAAGGTATGCCAGTTCTGCGTGGATAAGTGCACCTATATAGATTATAAGGATGCCGCCAAGCTCAGGAAGTTCATTTCCGAGCGCAGCAAGATTCTTCCGCGCCGCACCACCGGCACCTGCGCCATGCATCAGCGCGAGCTGACCGAGGCCATCAAGCGCGCCCGTCAGATCGCTCTTCTCCCCTACGTCACCGACTGATAAAGGGGAATATAAGAAAACCCCCGGACTCAAAGTCCGGGGGTTTTCCTTTTTCTCAGATGATGCGGTTATCCTTCAGCCAGGCCTCTATGGCGGGACCGGCGCTTTCCACGGCGCTGCCCTTCACGGAGAGGCCCTTTTCAACTGTGGCCTCGGGGCAGAGACGGCGGATATCGGCTTCGCTGCGGCCCATGCCGCTGCCTTCGTTGGTGCACATCGGCAGGATGCGCTTGCCCGCGAGCTCACAGCTCTCCAGGAAGGTCCACACCGGCATCGGCATCGTGCCGCACCAGCAGGGGTAGCAGAGAATGAGTGCGTCCAGCCCGTCAGTGTCAGGAGGCGCAGCCGCCAGCTCGGGCCTTGCGCCCTCGGTGAGCTCGCGTTTCGATACCTCCACGCATTCCCGGTAATCAAAGGGATACTCCGACAGCGTGCGTATCTCAAACGGCTCGACGCCGCACAGCGCCGCCGCCATATGCGCGGCGCGCTCCGTGTTACCGACTTTCAGCTCCACCATGCCGCCCGGCGCATAGTTCATACCGCGGTGGGAGAAATAAGCTATGAGAATTTTCAATGCAGTACACCTCCGTTAAAACGCCGCCGCGCCCACGGAAGGGCGCGGCCTTGATGCTTATACGCCCGAGGGCAGGGAGTCATCGTTGAACACCCAGTCCCGAACGTGGATTACCTTGTGGCTCTCTGAGCCGGTGCGCACGACAACCTGGGTTATGCCCGCATTCAAGATGAGCCTCTTGCACATCGAGCAGGGCATTGTTTCGTCGAGCAGTTCGTGCGTTTTGGCGTCGCGCCCTACGAGGTAGAGCGTCCCGCCCAGCATATCCCGCCGCGCAGCGGAGATTATGGCGTTGGCCTCGGCGTGCACGCTGCGGCAGAGCTCGTAGCGCTCCCCGGAGGGGATGCCCAGCGTCTCGCGCATGCACATGCCTACGTCCGTGCAGTTGCGGCGGCCCCTGGGCGCGCCGTTGTAGCCGGTCGAAAGTATCTCATCGTTGCGGACTATTATGGCCCCATATTTCCTGCGCATGCAGGTGGAGCGGCCCAGCACCGCGTCTGCGATGTCGAGATAATAGTCCTCCTTGCCCATTCTTGTATCCATTGCACATACCTCGCCTTTATAGATACATTAAGTTTAGCGTCTGCCCTCTTTCAAGTCAAGAACAAATGTGGTATACTGTGTGGCATGGAGAACTATCAGCGAAAACTGGACAGGGAGCTTGAAGCGCTCGGCGAAAGAAGGCCGAGCCTTTTGCTGCACAGCTGCTGCGGCCCCTGCTCGACCTATGTGCTCGAGTACCTTACGCGGCATTTTTCGCTGGGACTTTTGTACTTTGACCCCAACATACAGCCCGAGGCGGAGTATGAGCTCCGGCTTGAGAATCAGCGCCGAGTCCTAGAGGAGTTTCCGGACGTGAAGCTCCAAGAATACGGCTGGCAGGGCGAGCGCTACGAGGCCGCCGTGCAGGGCCTTGAGGCCGAACCCGAGGGCGGCGCGAGATGCACGGTCTGCTTCCGGCTCCGGCTGGAGGAGACGGCGCGCCTGGCCCGCGAGCTGGGATACGAGTACTTCTGCACGACACTGAGCGTCTCTCCGCACAAGGATGCCGAGCGCATAAATCAAATCGGCATGGAGCTGGCGGAGAAATATGGTGTCCGCTGGCTGCCCTCGGATTTCAAGAAGCGCGAGGGCTACAAGAGGAGCATTGAGCTCTCCCGCGAATACGGGCTCTACCGCCAGGATTACTGCGGCTGCCTGTACTCAAAAGCGGGGAATTGAATCGGTGACTGGGCGGGTTTCCACACCCCGCCGGGTTATAAAGACCTAAATCAAAATGGGAAGGATGAACTAAAAATGAAAATCAGTACCCGTAAACTCGCTTCCGCCGCGGTGGTCGGCGCGGCCTATGCCGCATTGACCTTGCTGCTTGCACCGATAAGCTTCGGTCTCGTGCAGTTCCGCGTGTCGGAGGCGCTTTGCATACTTCCGGCCTTCGTGCCCTTCACCGCTTGGGGCCTCTGGGCCGGCTGTGCCATCGCAAATCTTGCGGGCGGCTACGGTATACCGGACATCGTCTTCGGCTCCCTGGCGACGCTGGGCGCTTCCCTGTGCATGGCTGCGATAGCCAAGGGCCGCAAGCAGCCGCTCGGTCTGGGCAGGGCCATCGCCGTATGCTTCATGCCAGTTGTCTGGAACGGCCCCATCGTCGGCGGCGTGATAGCTTACAGCACCGGTGCATTCTGGGCCGCCCTGCCGCTCAACTCCCTCCAGATAGCCGTGGAGGAGGCGCTGGTGATGTACGTGATCGGTTTGCCGCTTTTGAAGCTCCTCCCGAGGTCCACGGCTTTTTCAAAGGCCATGGACGAGCTGAACAACAGATAAGGACAAAGTGAAAAAGGGACGGTATCCAGACGGATACCGTCCCTTTATTTGCACTCAGACGACGCCCTCGGCGTGCAGGCGGGCTATGTCGGCCTCGCTGCGGCCCAGAATGCGGCGAAGTATCTCATCCGTGTCCTGACCCAGCGTGGGCGCGCCGCGCCATATGCGGCCAGGTGTGGCGCTCAGCTTGGGAAATACGCCGAAGGCGCAGACCTCCCTGTCCAGCGTCTGGTCCGTGTACGTTACGAAGTCGTCCCTTGAGCGAAAGTGCGGGTGCTCCATGCACTCGGCCACGGTGTTTATGCGCGAGCAGGGCACCTTGGCGCGCCGCATCACGTCCTCTATCTCATCGGCGTCGTGCTCGGAGAACCAGCGCTTTATCTCGGCGTCCAGCTCAAGGCCTCCGGGGGAGTTTATCGCCTCAGAGGTCGCGGCGACCTCCTCGTAGGGAAAGCGCTTCCCGTCAAAGCCCATGGCGCCAAGGAAGCGCGTGTAAACGGCCTTGCCGACAGCGCCGAGGCTCATATACCGGCCGTCGCGGCTCAAAAAGACGTCCCAGGGCTGCGCAGAGGTGGACCTGTTTCCGCTGCGCTCAACGTCGCCCAGACCCAGGGAACGGCGAGTGAAGGCCTCGCGCATTATCTTGGCCTGGGCCTCGAACTGGGCGACGTCCACCACTTGCCCTCTGCCGGTCTTCTGCGCGTCCATGTAGGCTGTCAGCAGGCCGAAGAGGGAGAAAAGGGCCGTCACGTAGTCGCTTAGCGCGGGAGCGGTCAGGAGCGGCGGCCTGTCAGGCCAGCCGTTGAGCATAGCGTAGCCGGAGAAGGCCTGGCCTATCATGTCGTAGGACGCCTGCTCGCAGATCTCGGGCACGCCGCCGAACTCCCTGTGGCCGAAGCCGGAGATGTGTACGATGACTAGCGCGGGATTCACGCGCAGGAGCTCGTCGTCATGTATGCCGAGCTTGCCGAGCCAGACCATATTCTCTATGAACACGTCGCTCTCGCGGATGAGGCCGAGAAAGATCTCCTGGGCGTCGCGGCTCCCGGGACTGAGCTCAAGGGTCATGGAGAGCCGGTTTCTGGCCTCCTGTATCCACGCGGCGCCGACCCTGGTGCCGTCCGCGCTCTCGGTTAGGGAACCGAAGGTCCGATATGTGTCGCCCACCGAGGGGCGCTCTATCTGTATGACCTCCGCGCCGAATTCGGCCAGCATGCTGGCGGCGAAGGGCATTGCGATGAGCGAGCCCGCGCCGATCACGCGCATGCCTGCGAGCGGGCCAAACTCGGGTATGATGAATTTCCTTCCTGACATTGCATCCTCCAGTGAGAAAAATGTCTGTGCATACGGAATGTGCTCAACAGGCCCAAGGCCTGTTGAGCACATAAAAGGAGTGAAAAGTATCGACTATCAGAGCCCTTCCACGGGGCGGAACAGCTTGTCGGCGTTTTCGCGCAGCACGCTCTTTTGAATTTTGCCGGTGACGTTGTGCGGCAGCTCGTCGACGAAGGCCACATAGCGCGGCTTTTTGTAGCTGGGCAGGTTCTGGCGGCAGTAGGCGATGAGCTCGGCGTCGGAGAGGGCGCAGCCGGGGTTCAGGATGATGGCCGCGGCGACGGCCTCGCCGAAGCGTTCGTCGTCCACGCCTATGAGTGCGCAGTCGAAGATGCTCGGGTGGTTGCGGAGCACGTCCTCGACCTCCTGGGCGTAGACGTTCTCACCGCCGGTCTTTATCATGTCCTTCTTGCGGTCCACGAGGTAGTAGAAGCCCTCCTCGTCGCGCTTCAGGAGGTCTTCTGTGTGGAACCAGCCGTCGCGCAGTACGCGCGCGTTGAGCTCTTCGTTCTTTATGTAGCCGCGGAACACGGCGGGGGAGCGCACAAGGCCCTCGCCCACCTCGCCGACGGGCACGTCGTTGCCGTCGTTGTCCACCAGCCTCATCTCGCAGTTGGCGTTTATGCGGCCCACGGTCTTGCAGAGCTCGGGCCTGCGCTCGAACTCCTCGCGGGAGAGCACGGCGCTGCACGAGGCGCAGATCTCGGTGGAGCCATAGGACGGACGCAGCTTGCAGTTGGGGAACATGGTGAAGATCTTGTGTACATAGTCCATGCTGCACTTGCCGCCCGTAAACTGGGCCTCGCGCAGGGAGCTGAGGTCGTAGTTCTTCCAGAGCCCGGAGTCGTAAAGGCGCATATAGAGCAGCGGAGGCACCATGAGCATCATGGTGACATGGTATTTCTCTATCTGGTCGAAAATGAACTCGGGGTCGACCTTGTCCACCAGTACGAAGGTACCGCAGAGCGCGAGCATCTTCACGAGTATGCTCAGGCAGGCGGTGTGGAAGAAGGGGCAATGCGTGAGTGCCACCTCGGGGCGGTGGCTGTTGTCGTTTTCTATGGCCAGCATGAGGCCGTATTCGCGCATCATGCTCTGCGTTCTGAGCACGGCCTTGGAGGTGCCGGTGGTACCGCTTGTGAGGATGATGACGGACTCGTCGTCGGCGCCGAGGTCTACCTGGGCCTCGCGGTCGTCGGCGCCGTTTATGAGCGTCGTGAGGTCGAGCTCGTCGGCTCGTGGCTCACCGAGAACTATCATGTGGCGGAGCCTGCCGTAGAGCTCCTGCGCCGCGTGGATGGTGTCGGAGAACCTGGCCTCATAAGCGACGGCCTTGCAGTCCACCACGTCCATGATCCTGGATATCTCGCCGGAGAGAAAGTGGGTGTTTATCGGCATGGCCGTAGCGCCTATCTTCTGCGTGGCGAGGAATACGAGTATGACCTCTGCGCAGTTGCCGAACATGTAGGCGACGCGGTCGCCCTTGCCGAGACCGATGGAGGTGAAGGAATTGGCGAGGCGGTTCACCGCCCGATTGAGCTCCGACCAGGTGTAGGACTTGTCCTTGTAGACAAAGGCGAGCCTGTCGGGATACATCTGCGCGTTGCGGATGAGGAAGTGTTCAAATTGAAACATTTTAAATACCTCTTGTCATGAGCCGGCGGCCGTGACGGGGCCCGGCCGGCCGGATAATGCTGCGAAGCGGTTTACAGTTCGTTTGCGGGGACGGCGTCCATGAGCGCCTTGTAGCGCGCATAGTCGTCGGAGACCTTCTTGCCGTTGAGGGCGGTCATCACAATGAGGATGACGAGGCCGGAGCCGCAGCCGGGCCAGAAGGGGACTATGCCGAAGGGCTGACCGGCGAAGTGCCACACCGCGGCGATGATGCCGCCGATGAGCATGGACCAGAAGGCGGAGTTCTTGTCGACCTTCTTCCAGTAGGCGGCTATTACCAGCACCATACCGGCGACGGCGCGGATCTGGAAGGCGCCGTTGACCTGGGTGAGGATGGAGTTGGCGTAGATGCCGAGGAAGGTGGCGATGACGCCGATGCCGACGATGGCCCACTTGGAGAAGCGCAGCTGCTGCTTGTCGGTGGCGTTCTTATTGAGAACGGCGAGGTAGAAGTCGCGGGTCAGGGTGGTGGAGAGCGTCAGCAGGAAGGCCGGAGCCGTGGAGAACACGGCGGCGATGATGGCCATGCTGGCCAGGGCGCCGACGGCGGGGCCGAAGGTGTCGGCTACGGTGTAGAAGATGGTGCCGGCCTCGGCGTCGGGGTACATGATCTTGCCGAAGATGCCGATGAGGGCGGGGAAGAAGGCAAAGATGATGACCAGGATAGCAGCGGCAATGACGCCGGTGTTGGCGGTCTTCTTGCTCTTCGCGCTGTAGATGTTGGCGACGAGGGAGGTGGAAAGGATGAAGGCGAAGAGGCCGCCGGCGGCGTTGCCGATGACGGAGCTGACGCTGGGCTGGGTCACGCTGAGGTAGGAACCGCCGAGGGTCTCGCGCACGAGGTCGAGGCTGCCAACGTGGTTCCAGGCGAGTATGCCGACGACGACGCAGCCGATGTAGAGGATGGAGGAGTGCACGACGTTCATGGCAGCGATGCCCTTGAGACCGACGAGGGCCTGGAGAACGAAGATGATGCCCATGACCCAGGTCATGACAGTGACGTCGACGTTTATCATGGGAGCGAGGATGTTGGCCGCGGCCTTCGGCTGCATGGCGAAGAGGATGCCGTAGACGACGAGGACGATGACCATGACGACCATGCGGCAGCGGCGGGAATCGAAGCGGAACTCAAAGGCCTCGGGCACGGAGTAAGCGCCGTGATAGCCCGCGACGCGGTACAGCTTGCTGACGGTGAAGACGAAGACGAAGACGCCGAGAGACTGGCCCCAGTTCGTCCAGGCGGACGACAGGCCGAGATTGAAGGCGGTCTGGGCGCTGCCTACGGTGCTCGAGCCCGCTATCATCTCACCGAACATGATGAAGCAGACGAGAACCGCGCTGAGTTCTTTTTTGCCTACGAAGAAGGAGTTTATGTCGTTGCGCGCCTTGGCGCGGGTGCTGAGTATCCAGCCGATGGCGGTGGTCACGATTATGTAGCCGATTACCAAAATGAGCTCTACCATTTACATTTTCCCCCTGTATAGTTTTAATTCATTTAGGGTCGGGCGAACTATAAGAAATTGGCATTTTCTTAACTATCAGCCGCAAACGATAACGGCCCGGTGCGAGGGGCCGTTATCGCCTGCGGTGAGCGGACTCACATGAGACCGAAGACCTTCCACATGGGCACGCAGCAGATGCAGCCTACTATGCAGGCGAGGGTGTAGACCCAGGACATCTTGCTGGTGGGACCATACTGCACCATGCCGTCGGCGGCGGCCATGGCGGTGATGTAGGTGCCGTTGTTGTAGGAAGCGTTGTAGACGTTCACGGTGACGAGCGCGATGAAGCCGGGGATGAAGGGATGCATGCCGGCGGCGATGGCGAAGGGGGCGCAGGCCACGGTGAAGATGGTCATGAGCGCGGTCTGGGACACGAAGGCAAAACGGACGACCGTGATGACGAGGACGCAGACGACGATCATGATGAACACGTTGGAGAACACGGGCTCCAGATAGGGCGCGAAGGTGGTGCTGACCCAGTCGGTGATGCCGGCGCCGGAGAAGACGCTGCCGAGACCGGTGGAGCAGCCGATGAAGATGACGCTCTCCCAGGCGATGCTGCTGCGGAAGTCCTTGCGGTCGAGCACGCCGGTGCTCAGCAGGATGCACATGCCGATGAGGGCGACGACGGCGCTGGAGATGCCGTGCCAGCTCTCGGTGACCCAGAGGACGAGGCAGATGATCAGCACGAAGGCGGCGATCTTCTCGTTGCGCTTCATCTTGCCGAGGGCCTCACGCTGGGCGTGGATGACTTCGGCGGAGACGGTGACGTCGTTCTTCGGGGTGTAGAAGATGCGCACGCCGACGTAGGAGAGGATGAGCAGGGCGAGACCCCAGGGCCAGGCCACGCCCAGCCAGGTGAGGAAATCGAAGCCTTCCTGATAGCCCTCGGGCAGCAGGCCGATCATGGTGAAGCACATGGTCGAACCGGTCAGGAAGAAGGGACCGTTGGCGCCGAAGCCCATCCACATGGAGGAGAACAGACCGGCGGCGGGCTTGCTGTTGGGCTCATAGCCCATGGTCTCGCTGTAAGTCTTGGCGAGGGGCGCCGCGATGGCGACCTTGGCCGTGGCGCTGGGGATTAGGGCATCGACGATGTTGCCGGCGATGATGAAGCCCAGGGACTGGCTCTTGAAGGAGGCCTTGAACTTGCTGAGGATGAAGAGGACTATGCGCTTGAGCAGTCCGGTCTTGCTAAGAGCCGCGCCGACGGCGAGCACCGGGATGACTATCCAGATGACGCTGCCGGAGAAGGCGGAGAACACGGTGCCGAGCGCAGTTGCCTTGGTGGCTATCATGAGCGCCATCATCCAGAAGGCGGTGACGTAGTCGGGGAAGACGGAGCCCATCCACCAGAATATTGCCAGCAGGAAGAGGCCGAGCACCTTCATGCCCTCGACGGAGAGACCCTCAAACGGGGTCATAACAAAGAACAAGACGGCGGCAGCGATGCCGAGAATGAAGAATATGAACTGTTTCGTGCTGAAAAGCGTAAGAATTTTCTTGTTTTCCATAGGGAACCCCACTCTTTTAAGGTTTAAGGAATATTATTTGATCCCGAGGCCGCCGGCGACGACGCCCATCTGGGTCTCGGTGGTGCCGCCCATGAAGCGCATGATACGGGTGTCGCAGAACTGCCTGGAAATGGGCACTTCGGTGCAGATGCCGTAGCCGCCGAAGAGCTGCACGCACACGTCCGCGGCGCGGAAGGCCAGCTCGGAGGTGTAGTACTTTATCATGGAGCAGTCGGTGTTGATATCCTTCTTGCCTGCCATGTAGTCGAGCAGGACACAGTCAAGGTAGTTGAGCGCGAGGTTGTACTCGGTATTCAGCTGAGCCAGCTTGTACTGCGTGTTCTGGAAGGAGGAGAGCGGCTTGCCGAAGAGTATCCTCTGCTTGACGTATTCCTTGGTGAGCGCGAGGGTGTGCTCAACAGTGCCGATGGAGCCGTAGGCGGCCATGATTCGCTCGGCCTCGAGGTGCTGCATCAGGACGTAAAAGCCGCGGTTCTCCTCGCCGATGAGGTTGGACTTGGGGACCTTGACGTTGTCGAAGAAGATCTGGGCGGTGTCCTGAGCCTGCAGGCCGATTTTCGGGATGAGCTGTCTGGTCAGACCCTCGGAGTCGGCCTCGATGAGCAGGAGGCTGATGCCCTTGTGGGCCTTCTCTGCATTCGGATTGGTTCGGACGGCGACCACGAAGAGGTCGGCGACCATACCGTTGGAGATGAAGGTCTTGCAGCCGTTGACGAGATAGTGGTCGCCCATGTCGACGGCGCTGCACTGGATGTGGGCAAGGTCGGAGCCGAAATCGGGCTCGGTCATGCACACGGCCATGACGGTCTCGCCGCGGACTATCTTCGGCAGCCACTTTTGGCGCTGCTCCTCGGTGCCGTTCTCAGCTATGTAAGGGGCGACGACGTCGCCGGAGAGGCGGGAAAAGATGCAGTTGAGACCGCGCTTGGAGTACTCCTCGGCCTTTATTACGGTGTACAGGAAGTCGCCGGTGCAGCCCGCGCCGCCGTACTTCTTGTCCACCCACATGGCCATGAAGCCCGCCTGGCCCATTTTCTCAAAGTAGGAATGGGGGACGCAGTGATTGTTGCACCACTCGTCGTAGTAGGGGACCGCCTCTTTGTCGAGGAAGGCGCCGAAGGCCTCTCTGAACTCGTTGTGCTGCCACTGGAACGGGAGCTTTCTTTCCATGAATGTGCCTCCTTATCGAATATTTGCGGGCACTGCCCGGCTTGCTCAGACCTTGTCGGCGTTGGGCTTCCAGTCGGCCATCATGCTGGCTATCTCGTCCTCGCTGTACCCGAGGTCGGCGAGCACTTCATGAGTGTGCTGGCCCAGCGCAGCGGCCTTGTGGATGTAGCCCGGAGTCTCGGAGAAGAGCGCGTTGGGACCGCGGGTGAGGAAGGTGTCGTGGCTGGTGATATCGTCCGGCGTGGGGGCCTGAACTATGTAGCCCATGTGCTTGACCTGGGGATCGTTCACGACGTCCTGGTCGTTGTTTATCTTGCAGCAGGGCACGTCGCAGGCCATCATGTGCTCGATGGCGGCATCCATGTTGGGGAAGGTGCTAAGCCAGGCCTCGATCTCGGCGATTATCTCCTCCTGATACTTGGCGCGGACGTTGACCGTGGCGTACTTGGGGTCGGTGAGGAAGTCGGGACGGTCCATGGCCTTGGCGACGGAGGCCCAGGCCTTCGGGTTGGGGGCGCAGATTATGACGCCTTCGCCCTTGTCGTTCCAGAAGCCGCCGAAGGGGCAGAGCGCGCTGTGGTGGCCGCCGTTGGGCTTTACGATGACGCCGTCGTTGAGGCGGTCAATGGTGCTGTTGAGGTAGATCATGCCCTGGATGAGGGAGACATCGATGTGCTGACCCTTGCCGGTGCGGCGCTGGTAGTGCAGCGCGGTCATTATGGCGGCGTAAGCGTTGGGGCCTGCGAAGTAGTCGGCGATGGTGACGCCGTGCTTAATGGGGTGGCCGCCCTTCTCGCCGTTGACGCTGATCATGCCGGAAATGGCCTGACCCAGCAGGTCGAAGCCCGGACGCTGGGCATAGGGGCCGGTCTGGCCGAAGGCGCTGACGGAGCAGTAGATGAGCTTGGGGTTGATCTCCTTCATAGCCTCGTAACCAAGGCCGAGACGCTCCATGACGCCGGGGCGGAAGCCCTCGACAAGGATATCGGCATCCTTTATGAGCTTCTTGCAGACCTCAATGGCGCGCGGGTCCTTGAGATTCATGACGACGGACTTTTTGCCGCGGTTGACCCAGGCGTGGGTCATGCCCTTGCCGTCCATGAAGGGGGCGTAGGTGCGGGCGGAGTCACCGCTCTGGGACTCGATCTTGATGACATTTGCGCCGAAGTCGGAGGCCATTGCGCTGGCGCCCGGGCCGGCAACGTTCGTGGTGAAGTCAATGATCTTTACATCGTCGAGCATCATTTCCATATTGTTTTCTGTTCCTCCTTATATAAAATGCCTTGGCAATTGTGCGCGCTTATATGGTCATGGCGAGGCTGTAAGCGGAAGCGACGGCGTTGTGGATGCGGCCCACGCTGACGGCGTCGCCTATGACGTCGACCTTCGGGAGCTTGTCCTTGAGCGCCTCGTAGAGGTCGTTGTTCGGCTTCGCGCCGGCGGCGATCACGATGGTGTCCACGGGGATGGACTTTTTGCCCTCGGCGTTTTCGACCTCGACGGCGTCACGGCCGAGCTTGAGTACCTTCGTCTCCTTGAGCAGGTCGACGCCGAGCTGCTTGGTGCGGTACATGATGGACCAGCGGCTGCCCGGGTTGATGTCGGGGGCGAACTTCTTGCCCATTTCGACGACTGTGACCTTGTGCACGCCGTTGTTGAGCAGCTGCTTGAGCTTCGCCTCGGGCTCGGTCTTGTATATCATCATGAAGCGGAGCTGCTCCGCGGTGATGGTGCCTATCTCGGCTATGGTCATCGCGACCTCGACGCCGACGTCGCCGCCGCCTACTACTACCACGTTCTTGCCGAGCCTGGCCTTGCCCTCGAAGACATCCCAGGCGTGGACGATGTCGGCGCCCTCCTCAGTGGGGATGGGGGGCATGACGGCCTTGGAGCCGGCGGCTATGACGACGCGGTCATAGTCCTTCGCGGCGGCCATGATGTCCTCTGCGGTGGCTTCCTTGTTGAGGACTATCTCAACGCCGAGGGCGCGGCACTCGCGCTCAAGCCACTGGCCGAGGTAGCGTATGTCGTAGCGCCTCGGGGGCGTTGCGGCGTAGAGAGAGAGGCCGATGGTACGGTTGCGCTTTTCCCAGATGGTGACCTTGTGGCCGCGCAGGGCGCTGACGCGGGCGAACTCCATGCCGGAGGGGCCGGCGCCTATGACAAGGATGCGCTCGGGGTGCTCGCTCTTTACCTCGGTGGGGAGCTTGCCCTCGGCATTCCTCAGCGCCGTCTCGCGGTTGCACTCGTAGTTGCCTATGCAGCCGACCTCCTTGCCGGCCTGGGCGGCGTCGAGGCAGAGGGCGTTGCAGCCGACGCAGGGACGGATGCGGTCATATTCGCCGCGCATCGCCTTGTTCACGAGCTGGGGATCGGCCAGCCACTGACGGCCGATGACGACGCCGTCAAAGTCGCCGCGCTCGACGACCTCCTCGGCGAGGGTGATGTACTGGCGCATGCCCATGATGACGGGAGCCTTCACGCGGGCCTTGATGTTGCGGCCGAGGTAATTCCAGTTGCCGAAGGGGACCTCCATGGTGATGAGGGGCACGGTGGAATCGTGCCAGCCGGCAGTGATGGAGAAGCAGTCGACGAGACCGGTCTTGTCGAGGTACTCGCAGATGTCGGCGATGTCGTCGCCGGTGCAGCCGCCCTCGAGCAGGTCGCTGCCGCTGACGCGCAGCTGCAGGGGATAGTCGGCGCCGACCGCGGCGCGGATGGCGGTCAGGGTCTCGACCATGAAGCGATTACGGTTCTCCATGTTCTGACAGCCGTACTCATCCTCGCGCTTATTGGTGAGCGGGGACCAGAACTGGCCGTAGAGGTAGCCGGAGTTGGTCTCGAGCTCTATGCCGTCGAAGCCGGCCTTCTTGGCGATGACCGCGGCCTCGGCCTGCCACTGGACAAACTCGTGTATCTCATCTATGGTCAGGGCGCGGGGCATCTCGAAGTGGGTGAACTTGCGGGGAACGGCGGAGGGGCCGACAGCCTCCTGGCCGTCTATCGTGGCGCGCGGCGCGGAGGTGCCGCGGTGCATTATCTGAGCAAAGACCTTGGCGCCGCCCTCGTGGATGGCGTCGGTGATGGTCTGTAGGGTGGGGATGTACTTCTCGTCGGTGAGGAGGGGAACGTTATGCGCGTGGCGGACCTTGTCCCACTGCATGTTGGCAAAGACGATGAGGCCGACCCCGCCTTCTGCCCTGGTGCGGTAGAAATCAGCGGCCGCTGCATCAAAGATGCCGTCAACACAGTGACCAACGCTCATGGGGGACATGACCACTCGGTTTTTCAGCTCCAGGCCGTTGATCTTCATCGGTGTGTAAAGCTTTTTCATAAGTCTCTCTCCTTTTATTTAGAATTGGCGCCTTTGCGCTTTTGTATCTCCTCTGTTATCGCGGGGACGGCGTCCCTGAAGTTGGCCGCGATGCCGTACTGGGATATTCCGAAGATGGGCGCAGCCTTGTTGAGGTCGATGCTGGCTATGCGTTTGGAGTCCTGCATGCCGACTCTGTACTGGATGGAGCCGGATACGGCCACGTTTATGATGAGCTCGGGCTTGACGGTGCAGCCGGACTGACCGAGCTGCCGCTCGTGGGGGAGCAGTCCGCTCTCGACGAGCGGCCTGGAGCCGGCGAGCTGCCCGCCAAGGGCGGAAGCCAGCTGACGCAGCAGCTCGAGGTCGGCCTCATTCTTCACACCGCGGCCTCCGGCGACGATGACCGCCGCCTTGTCGAGCTGCACGCCGCCGGCGGTCTTTTCCGCCGTCTCAAGCAGCTCGTAGCAGTCGTCCGCGTCCACTTCGACCAGCTCGAACACCGCGCAGCCCTTACGCCCGGCGTCCGGAGCCAGGGCCTCGAAGACCTTGGGGCGCACCGTGACCATCTGCGGCCTGCGCTCGGGGATCACGATGCTTGCAAGCAGCTTGCCGCCGTAGGCTGGGGTGGTCTGATAGAACATGCCGTCCTCGTCGAAG
Organism: uncultured Eubacteriales bacterium; assembly: GCA_900546485.1. Lineage (GTDB taxonomy): Bacteria > Bacillota > Clostridia > Oscillospirales > Oscillospiraceae > Scatomorpha. The sequence continues at coordinate 12,770 of URDK01000022.1, read as the reverse complement.
CCGAGGTCTATGGCGTCGGCTGTCAGGCCGGTGTTCAGGCTGACCATCATTCTAGGAGCGAGGTCGCGGCCAAGGGTGGTGGCGCCGTAGAGGATGATGGAGGGCCGATATTTCTCGGCCAGCTGGGTGAGAGCCTGCTGATAGGGGCGCGCGCTGTAAGTTTCAAGCGCCTCGTGCTCGGCCACTATGACCGCATCGGCGCCGCGGGCGAAGAGCTCCTCGGTGAGCGCCGCTACACCGCAGCCTAGGAGGACGGCGGTGACTTCCTCTCCACTGTGCGCCCCGAGCTCGCGGGCCTTGGCTATGAGCTCGAAAACGGAGGGCTCGATGCGCCCGTTTTGCTGCTCGGCGAATACCCATATACCTTTGTAATTGTCTGCTGCCATGTCTAATCTCCTCAAAATCAGATGAGATGCTCGGCTTCGAGCATGTCCACGAATTCTGCCGCCGCCTCTTTTGCACTGCCGGAGAAAAACTCAACGTCTCCGCCGCACCTGGGGGGCTGGTATACGCGCTTGGTGGCGGAAGGCGAACCGGGGGTGCCGGTCCTTTTGGGGTCGGTGCCGAGCTCGGCGGAGGACCAGACGGTCAGGGGCTTCTCCAGAGCGGCGAGTATGCCGAGAGGAGAGGCGTAAGGAGGCTCGTTTATCTCGGCGCATACCATGACGGCCGCGGGCAGCTTCACGCGGACCTTTTCCACGCAGCTTTTGAGCGCTCTGTCGCAGTATGCCCAGCCATCCCTGCACTCGAGGGAGGAGGCAAGCGTGACCTGCGGGATGTCGAGGAAGGCCGCGACCGCCGCGCCTACCTGGGCGGTGTCGCCGTCGGCGGAGTGCTGACCGAAGAGCAGCAGGTCGAAGCTGCCTATCTTCCGAACCGCCTGCGAGAGCGTATAGGCCGTAGCCAGAGTGTCCGCGCCGCCAAAGGCCCGGTCGGAGAGCAGATAGCTGTCGTCACAGCCGAGGGCCATGGCTTTCTTCAAAACGTCCGCAGCCTGCGGCGGCCCCATGGTGACGGCCGTGACCGTCCCGCCGTGTGCGGCCTTGAGCTGCATCGCCGCCTCGATGGCGTTGAGATCCAGCGGATTTATGACGCTCGCGACGCCGTCGCGGCAAAGATTGCCGGTCCTGGGGTCCAGCCTGACGTCGCTGGTGTTCGGTATCTGTTTTACAAAAACCAGAATTCTCATTTCCCTCTTGCTTAGATCCTTTCAGTGATATTCAGACAACACCGCGGGAGCGGAGCTCCGCGATCTGTTCCTGCGTGTAACCTAGGCCGGCGAGCAGCTCGTCCGTGTGTTCGCCCTGCGGGGCGGAAAGAGCTCTTGCCGTGCCGGCGTCTCGGAGAGCTTGATGGGGTTGCCGAGCATTTTCACGCTGCCGTACTCGCCCCTGGGGTCGGTCATCTCTATTACCATGCCGCGCGCCTTCGTCTGCGGGTCCTCCAGCGCTTCGCCCACCGTGGCTACGGGCGACCAGCAGCAGTCCACGTCCGCGAGAAATTCCTTCCACTCAGCAAGCGTCTTTTCCTTGAAGATGCGGGAGATCTCCGCCTTCATCTCATCCTGGTGGGAGAGGTCGCGCTGCCATTCGGCGTACTCGGGGTGGCCGATGACATTGCAGAAGTTGGCCCAGAGGTGGGCCTCTACGCCGCCGATGCTCATGTACCTGCCGTCACGCGTCTCGTAGATGTTGTAGCAGGCGAGCTGGCCGAGGAGTATGCCGCTTTCGGGCTCCACATCGCGCCCGTCGGCAAAATAGCCGGAGGCGTTCCAGCCCATGAGGGAGATGGCCCCGTCAAACATCGCGGTATCCACATGCTGGCCGTGGCCGGTGGCCTTAGCGCCCATGAGCGCTATGAGTATGCCGCTCATGGCATAGAGCGCACCGCCGCCGACGTCGCCTATCTGTACGCTGGGGATGGCGGGCTTGCAGCCCTTCCAGGCCGTGAGGCCGAGGATGCCGGCGCAGCTGATGTAGTTGAGGTCGTGACCGGAGCGGAGCCGGTAGGGGCCGTCCTGCCCGAAGCCGGAGATGGAGCAGTAGACGAGTCTGGGGTTGAGGCGGCTTACCGTGTCGTAGTCGATGCCGAGCCTTGCCGCCACGCCGGGGCGGTACTGCTCCACGACGACGTCGGCGTCGCGGACCAGCTTGTAGAAGATTTCCTTTGCGTCCGGCTCCTTGAGGTTCAGACTGATACTCTTTTTGTTTCTGTTCACCTGCAGATAGGGCATGCCGAGACCGTTGACTCTTGGCTGCGAAAGCCGCCAGAGATCGCCGCCCTTCGGCGGCTCGATGCGGATGACCTCCGCTCCGAAGTCGGCAAGCATCATGGTGCACAGCGGACCGGGATACATGGTGCTGAGATCAAGTATTCGGATGCCCTTGAGAGGAAGCTCCAATGCCAACGCTCCTTTCTGGGGAGTAAAAGCCTGTAAAAACGGATAAAACTCCCACTAAATTGCAAAAAAAGTCGAGCATTTTTTAGCTCCGGGAAAATCGGAGGTTTAGCCCCGTGATTTGTTTAAAAAATATCATATATCACTTTTTTCGACAATAAACGGCTTTTTCCATACCTTATTCGTCATGTTTCTGCATCAACAAAACATTGTTAAGTTAGAAACCTATCAATTATCAGTTGCAACATCAACAAATGGTGGCTGGATTTTTTGCCTTAAATTGATTAAACTCACTGTATACATACCCGTGCATGTGCCCATATAATTGCAAGAAAGGAGATAAGAATGGATATAAATCAGCTCCGATATTTTATTGAAATATGTAAATTGGGCAGCATGTCAAAGGCGGCGGTATCCCTCAACATAAGCCCGCAGGGGATAAGCGCAGCCATACGCCGGCTGGAGGACGAGCTCATGGCCGATCTGTTCTACCGATCGGCGAACGGACTCGAACTGACCAACCTTGGCAAGTCCGTGTATGCGGAGGCCCTGGTAGTGGTTGAGCATGTTGACAAGATATACAAGTTTGGGAAGCTGGAGGCTATGGGCAAGACGAGCATAACCGTCGCCATAACGACAGGACGGTTTATGAAACTGCCTACCTCGCTTCAAAAGCTGCTGCTGACGCCCCCGGACGAGTTCAGCGTGAACCTGATTAACGAGTACTCAAAGGTATGCATGGAGATGGTGCTCAGGGACGAGGCCGTGTTCGGCATGGTGTACGGGGAATGCAACGCCAAAAAGTTCAGCGTGACTGAACTCGAAAATGTCCAGCAGGTTTTCATAGTCAACAAGAGCCATCCCTTTGCCAAAAAGGGCAGCATTTCAATAAGTGACCTGGACAACGTCCCGCTGCTTATGCCGGAGGTCAAGACCGTGCCGGGCAGCAACATAGCCAATGTGTTTGCAAGGAACAACATAAGGTTGAACCTTGCCTATGTCTGCATGGTCCCGCATCAGGCAATAGATATCGTGAAGAAGAACGAGAACCTTGTGGCCAGGACGCTGCAGTCGGACATAACCGAGGAGGACCTGGAGAATATCTGTGTGCTGGACCTTGTGGACTACGATTTCACGATGCCCTTCTCATTGATAACGAAAAGAGGACGCAAGCTGAGTGTGCATGAGCAGCTGTTCAAGCACCTTATCCTGGACTGCTACCGCCAGCCGTGACAGTCCGCTCAAAAATAATCGCCCCCCGGCGGAACGTTCCGCCGGGGGGCGATTTGCTTTCCAAAAGCTCAAAAATGCTTAAGAAAAAATTGTTAGAACAGGGCATGTCTGCTATAATGCTGTCAGATGGGAAAGGACGGTGCCGCGATGAGGTCAAAGACGCTTTACACCGTAATAGTCGCAGACGACGAGGACGAACTCAGGGAAGCGGTGTGTTCCATGATACCCTGGGAGGAGTACGGTTTCAGCCTAGTGGGCAGTGCCAGCAACGGGCTTGACGCCCTCCAGCTCGTGGAGAAGCTGGAGCCGGACCTGCTGCTCACGGACATACGTATGCCCTTTATCTCGGGTATAGAGCTGGCAAGGCAGGTGCGCGAGGTGCGCCCGGCCACGAACATAGCCTTCCTGAGCGGCTACGACGACTTTGAATACGCAAAACAGGCGATACAGTACAACATCATAAGCTACATGCTCAAGCCCCTGACCATGGAGGGCCTGGGCGCGGAGCTGCGCAACATCCACCAGAAGATAGACGCGCAGTTTGCAATGTTCCGTCAGGCCCCGCCGCGCGCTGAGGGGCCGGACCTGCGCGCAGCCATGCTCATGCCGCTGGTGCTGGACGATTTTGCGGATCCGGAAGGCGACGTGCATTCCGAAGCCTACGCCCGCCAGTGCGGACTTTTGAGGGACAAGAGCGATAGGCCGTGCTACACAGTGATGGTTTCCACTCTGCTGGGAGAGGACGGTGCAAATCGAACGCCCCCGGCCTTCGTGGCCTCGGTGGACAGGCTTGCGGCGAAATATCTGCGCAGCGTAAGCTTTTTCGCCTCGGGCAAGGTGATAACCGTGCTGCTGGGCAATCCCTCGGATTTTGACGAGTACCTGCACATCCTCGCAGACGAGCTGCCGCAGATGGCGGACCGCGTGCTTGGCAGGCGCTGCCGCATAGGCGTCAGCCGTATGGTCCGCAGCCTGAGCGAGCTGCACGGAGCCTATCGCGAGGCAATGGAGGCCCTGCGTCAGGGCGACAGGACCGAGGGCGGCGCGCAGTTCATAAGCGACCTGGCCCCAGCCGTCAAGGGCGGGAATCTGCTGTGTAAGCGGGCGCTGGAGGCCATAGACCAGAACTACATGGACGCCGGACTCTCTCTCGTTTCGCTCAGCGGTATGCTGGACGTCAGCCCCAACCACCTGAGCGCCTGCATAAAGAAATACGCCGGCGAGACCTTCATCAACATACTCATCGGCAAACGCATGGAGGCCGCACAGGAGCTGCTCGCCTCCTCCACACTGAAGGTGCAGGAGATATCACAGCGCTGCGGCTACACGGACCAGCACTATTTCAGCTACTGCTTCAAGAAATACTGCGGAGAATCTCCCAACGCCATGCGCCGCAGGCTAGATGCGGGGAAGGCGGGTGAGGGCGCTTGAAGGACAGGGTTCCCCGTACGGGACTGCGCATAACCTCCATCCTTGTGACGATGGTCGTGGGCACGGTGGCCATAATCCTCGTCTGCTGCATCTTTCTTTTTCTGGACCGCTACCGCAGCGCCATGGTGCAGAGCGCGCGCACGAGCAGTGCACAGGCGGTTTCGCAGGTTTCGAACACCGTGGGCAGCTACCTGAGCGACATGGACCAGGCCATGGAGCTGGTGGAGCAGTCAGTCTCCGAGAGTGAGGAGAGCCGGGACCGGCTGCTGGCGGCCTTCTTGAAGTTCCGGCCGGACGTCGTCGCCGTAACCAGCTATTCCGCGGACGGCGAGCTGCTTGACTGCTGGTCTCTGGGTCGGGAGCCCCGGGACAGCATATTCGAGAACCTCTCCTTCAACCTGGAAATGGCCCGTTCGTCTGAGGGTTCATATATGACCGCCCCGCACGTGGAAACAATATTCGAGGGCTACTATCCCTGGGTGGTCACGATGACGGCTCCGCTGGAGGGGAGCGGAGAGGCGGCCTGGGTCTCTCTGGATCTGAGCTTTTCCGGCATCTCGAACTACATTAATAATGTAAGCATTGGCCAGCGCGGCTACTGCTTTTTGATGGACGACGACGGCAACATCATCTATCATCCTCAGCAGCAGCTGCTGTACGCGGGGCTGAAGTCCGAGGATACGGAGGCGCTTGCGGCTCTGAAGGACGGAGCATACGCAGATGACACCGTCATATATTCAATTGCCAGCGTGGGCGACAGCGGTTGGCGCGCCGTGGGCGTGAGCTATGTGGACGAGCTCGTGAACCGCAACGTCAACGACATGATACGCCTGACCTTCTGGCTGGCCGTGGTGGTGCTGGCCGTGGCAGTGCTGACCAGCTGGCTGCTCTCACGCCTTATGGGCAAGCCGCTGCGCGGCCTGGCCTCCGCGATGGAGAGCTTTGAGGCCGACGCCGACCACTTCACCTACCGCCCCGTGGGCGGTACCCGCGAGGTGCAGGAGCTCTCGGACTCCTTCGAGCACATGGTGCTCCGCATACAGGAGTTGATGACCACGGTGCGTGAGGAGGAGATAAACCTCCGCAAGACCGAGCTCAAGGCGCTCCAGGCGCAGATAAACCCGCACTTCCTCTATAATACGCTTGACTCCATTGCCTGGATGTGCGAGCAGGGCCGCAATGCCGACGCGGTCAAGATGGTGCACGCGCTGGCACGGCTCTTCCGCATAAGCATCAGCCGCGGCCATGAGCTCATCCCCATCGCAAAGGAGATAGAGCACGCGGAAAGCTATCTCCAAATACAGATGTACCGCTACAAGAACCAGTTCACCTACACCTTTGACGTGGACCCGGACTGCCTGGGTTACTACTGCAATAAGATAACCCTCCAGCCGATAATCGAAAACTCAATAAACCACGGCCTTGAGCTCATGGTGGAGGAGGGACGCATAGACGTATGTGTCCGGCAGGATGGCGACGACATCGTGTTCTCCGTGCAGGACAACGGCGTGGGTATGAGCGAAGAGCAGATAGAGGCCATCATGCAGCACGGGCCGACGGACCGCACGGGTATAGGCATCAAAAATGTCAATGACAGGCTGAAGATATACTTCGGCAGGAATTACGGGCTTCACATCACCAGCGAGCCGGATGTCGGCACCTGTGTGGAGATACGCATGCCCAAGATACGGGAGGGCGACTATGAAGCGAAATAGCCTTGCCGCTGCCTGCGCCCTGCTCGCGGCGCTGCTGCTGAGCGGCTGCGCCGCCGACGCCGTCGGCTCCGAACAGCACACAGTGGCGCTGGTTGCGAAATCCACGGAGACGGAGTTTTGGCTCTCGGTGTTTGCCGGGGCAGAGGCCGCCGCAACGGAGTACAACCTCAAGCTCAGCATAAGCGGCCCGGAGACCGAGGAGGATTACGAGTCTCAGAACCGCATGGTGGCGGAAGCCGTGGCCGCTGGTGCGGAGGCCCTGGTATTCTCCGCCATCGACTACGAGAACAACGCCTCGGCCATAGACGACGCTGCGCACGCGGGCGTCAAGATAGTCGCTATAGACAGCTCAGTCGCTTCCAATATGGTAAGCACCTACATAGGCACGGACAACTATGCCGCCGGGCAGATGGCTGCGCAGGCCGCGCTGGACCGCGTGGAGGGCGAACTTGTCGTGGGCATCGTTAACTACGACATCAGCAGCGCCAATGGACAGGAGCGCGAGCGCGGTGCCGTGGCCCTGCTTGATGAGAGCGGGCGGGCTGAGGTCGTGGCGGTAATAAATACCCTTGCGGAGGCCGGACAGGCACGGGACGACACCGCCGACATGCTCGCCGAGCACCCTGAGATAAATGTCCTGCTGGCCTTCAACGAGCCTACAAGCGTCGGCGCCGCCGAGGCTGTCAGTGAGCTCGGCCTATCGGAGAGCGTGTTTCTCGTGGGTTTCGATTCCAACGTGGCCACGGTGGACGGGCTTCAGGAGGGCTCCGTTGATGCGCTCGTGGTGCAGAACCCCTACGCCATGGGATATCTGGGCGTGGAGAGCGCCTACAAGCTCCTCTCCGGACAGGGAGACAGCCTGGAGAGCACCGTGGACACCTCGACTCAGGTCGTGGATAGGGAAAACATTTTTACCATGGACAGCCAGAAGGCCCTTTTCGCCTTTGAACAGCGGAAAGGCTAAACATATTGCACAAATTGGCATAGGCCTATTTAATTAAGTTGTCGCATTCAAATAAAAACCTAACTTCCTATCGGTGAAATTTCACCTTGTTTTCGCTGGCAAATTTTAATAATATAATGGTGTACGAACGGGATCTAAGAGGAATTCCGTTCAATTTCGAAATGAAAAAGGAGAATTGTCATGAAGAAGATTCTTGCGCTGCTCCTCGCGGTCGTGCTTGTGTTTGCGCTCGCCGCCTGCGGCGAGACTGCGACCCCTGCGTCTGACGCTCCCGCGTCCGATGCCCCCGCTTCTGATGCGCCCGCCAGCGAGGCTCCCGACGCCAGCGGCGACGGCACCGTTGCCAACAAGGATAAGCCCCTTGTCTGGTTCAACCGCCAGCCCTCCAACAGCACCACCGGTGAGCTCGACATGGCCGCTCTGACCTTCAACGAGAACACCTACTACGTCGGCTTCGACGCCAACCAGGGCGCCGAGCTCCAGGGCACCATGATCCTTGACTACATCAAGGCCAACATCGAGGGCCTTGACCGCAACGGCGACGGCATCATCGGCTACGTCCTGGCCATCGGCGACATCGGCCACAACGACTCCATCGCCCGTACCCGCGGCGTGCGCAGCGCGCTCGGCACCGCCGTCGAGGTCGACGGCGTCATCGACAGCACTCCTGTCGGCACCAACATTGACGGCACCTCCACCTACGTCAAGGACGGCACCCTTGAGATAGACGGCACCACCTACATAGTCCGTGAGCTCGCCTCTCAGGAGATGAAGAACTCCGCCGGCGCCACTTGGGACGCTGCCACCGCCGGCAACGCCATCGGCACCTGGGCTTCCTCCTTCGGCGATCAGATCGACATCGTTGCCTCCAACAACGACGGCATGGGCATGAGCATGTTCCTCGCCTGGTCCAAGGCTGAGGGCGTGCCCACCTTCGGTTACGACGCCAACTCCGACGCGGTCGCCGCTATCGCCGAGGGCTACGGCGGCACCATCAGCCAGCACGCCGACGTGCAGGCCTACCTGACCCTCCGCGTCCTGCGCAACGCCCTTGACGGCGTGGACATCGACACCGGCATCGGCACTGCTGACGAGGCTGGCAACGTCCTCTCTGACGAGGTCTACTACTACGACGAGGCCTCCCGCAGCTACTACGCCCTGAACGTGGCCGTGACCGCTGAGAACTACGAGAGCTTCCTCGACTCCACCGTCACCTACGAGCCCGTTTCCAACCAGCTCGACGCCGAGACCCACCCGACCAAGAACGTCTGGCTGAACATCTACAACTCCGCCGACAACTTCCTGGGCTCCACCTACCAGCCGCTGCTCCAGAAGTACGACGATCTGCTGAACCTGAACGTTGAGTACATAGCCGGCGACGGCCAGACCGAGTCCAACATCACCAACCGTCTGGGCAACCCCGACATGTACGACGCCTTCGCCTTCAACATGGTGAAGACCGACAACGCCGCTTCCTACACCGGCATGCTTGCCCAGTGAATCGGCGCGCAGTAAAACCAACAGTTAACTGAAGCTTTTGCTATTGGGGGGATCACGCATCCCCCTGATAGCAATTTGTGATGAAAACCGGCATGACCGGAGAATTCTTAAACGGGAGTAACTAGAATGGCAGATGCGAAAAACGATATCGTCCTGTCAATACGCGGTATGAGCAAGTCCTTCGGGCGCAACCGGGTGCTTGACCATATCAATCTGGACGTGAAGCGCGGAACTGTCATGGGGCTTATGGGCGAAAACGGCGCCGGAAAGTCGACTATGATGAAGTGTCTTTTCGGCACCTACCAGAAGGACGAGGGAAAAATCTTCTTAAACGGCAAGGAGATAAGCTTTTCCGGGCCGAAGGACGCTCTGGAGAACGGCATCGCCATGGTGCACCAGGAGCTGAACCAGTGCCTGGAGCGGAGCGTGACCGACAATCTGTTCCTCGGCCGATACCCGACGAACGTCGCTGGCATCGTCGACGAGGGCGGTATGAAGAAAAAGGCCTCCGAGCTTTTCCGCAAGCTGGGCATGACCGTGAATCTCAGCCAGCCCATGCGGAACATGTCCGTCTCTCAGCGGCAGATGTGCGAGATAGCCAAGGCCATCTCCTATAACTCGCAGGTCATCGTGCTGGACGAGCCCACCTCCTCACTGACAGTGCAGGAAGTTGACAAGCTCTTTGAGATGATGCGGATGCTGCGCGATCAGGGCATCTCGCTCATCTATATCTCGCACAAGATGGACGAGATATTTGAGATCTGCGACGAGATCTCCGTGCTGCGCGACGGCAAGCTGGTCATGACAAAGCCCGCCGCCGAGACAAACATGGGCGAGCTCATCTCCGCCATGGTCGGCCGCTCACTGGAGAGCCGCTTCCCGCCCGTGGACAACACGCCGGGAGATACCATCCTCTCCGTGCAGCACCTTTCTACGAAGTACGCGCCGTATTTGCAGGACGTCAGCTTCGACGTCAGAGAGGGCGAGATATTCGGCCTTTACGGCCTCGTCGGCGCGGGCAGAACTGAGCTTTTGGAGACGATCTTCGGCGTGCGTACGAGGGCTGCCGGGCGCGTGTACTTCAAAAATCGCCTCATGAATTTTTCGAACGCCAAGGAGGCCATCGAGCACGGTTTCGCAATGATAACCGAGGAACGCAAAGCGAACGGCCTCTTCTTAAAATGCGACCTCACCTTCAACACGACCATCGCCAACCTGAGGCAGTACAAGGCCGGACCCGCGCTTTCCACACCCAAGATGGTTAAGGCCACCAACAAGGAGATAAAGACCATGCGCACCAAGTGCATGGGTCCCGACGACATGATAACGAGTCTCTCCGGCGGCAACCAGCAGAAGGTAATCTTCGGCAAGTGGCTCGAGCGCGAACCGCAGGTCTTCATGATGGACGAGCCGACCCGCGGCATAGACGTCGGTGCGAAGTACGAGATATATGAGCTTATAATCAAGATGGCAAAGGCAGGCAAGACCATCATAGTCGTCTCCTCCGAGATGCCCGAGATACTCGGCATCACGAACCGGATAGGCGTCATGTCGAACGGACACCTTTCCGGCATCGTGAACACGAAGGACACCAATCAGGAGGAGCTCCTGAGACTCAGCGCAAAATACCTGTAAGGTAGGAGAAAACGCTTATGGTAGCAGAAAACACAAAGATCCTGACCGCTGAGCAGGAAGCTCAGCTCCTCGCGCCGATAGATGAGCACGTCGGCGCCATACAGGAGAAGATAAATGCCCTGCGCCTGAACGGCACGGACAAGGTCCTGGACATACAGAACAGCCTCGAGAACCTCAAGCGCGACCGCATCTACACGGCAGAGGAAAAGCAGAAGCGTACCGCCGAGCTCAAGGCCGAGCTTGCCAAGGCCAAGGAGGTAGAGGCGAAAAACAAGGCCGAGGTCTCCAAGCTCATTGCCGAGGCCGAGGGCTACCTCAAGGCCAATTACGGCGCGTATTATCAGGCAGTGGTCGCCAGCTGCGCCGAGGAGAATGTCAAGGCACAGGCCAACTACAAGGAAGCTGTTGAGCAGCTCAATCGCGAGCACCAGGAGACGGTGGCCAAGCTCTCCGACCAGCAGGAGCTCAAGGACGAGAAATACGTCCACAAGAACCGCCTCTTCGACGCGAAAATGTCCCTGCTCAAGGAAAAGCAGCAGATCAAGGACAGGCGCCACGCCGCCTACGACCACAAGTACCACCTTATCGACATGCTGCGCATGTCCAAGTTCAGCGTTGGCGAAAGTATGGCCCAGAAGTGGGAGAATTACCGCTACACCTTCAACCGCCGCGACTTCTTCCTGCGCAACGGCCTGTACATAGCCATAATCATTATCTTCATCGGCCTGTGCATTGCGACACCCATTATAAAGGGCGTGCCGCTGCTCACGATGAACAACGTTCTGAACATCCTGTCCCAGGCCTCTCCGCGAATGTTCCTTGCTCTGGGCGTCGCAGGCCTCATATTGTTGGCCGGCACGGACCTCTCCATAGGCCGTATGGTCGGCATGGGCATGACCGCCGCGACCATTATAATGCACAACGGTCCCAACACCGGCTCCGTGTTCGGGAAGGTCTTCGACTTCACCGGCATGCCGCTGCTCGGGCGCGTGTTCTTAGCGCTCATCGTCTGCATCGTGCTGTGCACCATCTTCACCACGATCGCCGGTTTCTTCACCGCGAAGTTCAAGATGCATCCCTTCATCTCGACCATGGCCAATATGCTCGTCATCTTCGGCCTCGTCACCTACTCGACGAAGGGCGTGTCCTTCGGCGGCATCGACAGCACCATCCCCACCATGATCATCCCCAAACTGGGCAAGTTCCCGACCATCATACTCTGGGCGGCGGCGGCCGTTATCGTCGTGTGGTTCATCTGGAACAAGACCACCTTCGGCAAGAATTTATACGCAGTAGGCGGCAATCCGGAAGCAGCAGCTGTTTCAGGTATCTCCGTATTCGGAGTAACCATGGGAGCATTCATTCTGGCAGGTATCCTTTACGGATTCGGTTCCTGGCTGGAATGCGCAAGAATGGTAGGTTCCGGTTCCGCTGCTTACGGCCAGGGCTGGGAGATGGATGCAATTGCAGCCTGCGTGGTTGGCGGCGTATCCTTTACCGGCGGTATCGGTAAGATTTCCGGCGTAGTAGTGGGCGTACTTATATTCACCGTACTTATCTACTCCCTTACCATTCTCGGTATCGACACAAACCTTCAGTTCGTATTTGAAGGCATCATCATTATAACGGCTGTAACACTGGACTGCTTGAAGTATGTTCAGAAGAAGTAAGGAAGGTTAGGTGTTTCCGTCCGTGATTGAAATAAGGCCGGGGGATGTGGATGCATCTGCAGGGACGTGTAGTTCTTGGACGGTGGAAAGCGGCGTTAAGAGGCTGACTGACAACTGTCTGAGCCCGATATCTGGATACAGAAAGAGACTGACCGCGAGTTTTGGCAGTCAGCCTCTTGCATTTAGCCGGTTTCCGCAGGCTTAGCCCTACTAGCCCCGCAGCC
>URDK01000021.1 GCA_900546485.1 uncultured Eubacteriales bacterium | reverse complement strand
GCGCGCGAGATGGGTGTGCCGGTCAAATACATCGGCGTGGGCGAGGGAATGGACGACCTCATGCCCTTTGAGCCGAAGTCCTTCTCGGAGGCGCTGCTGTCATGAAGCTGATACTTGCATCGAACAACAAGGGCAAGGTCGTGGAGTTCCGCGAGATACTTGCCGGGACCGGCATAGAGGTCATCCCCCAGCGTGAGGCCGGCTGCGACTTTGAGGTCGACGAGACGGGGGACACCTTTGAGGAGAACGCATTTCTGAAGGCCGAGGCTGCGATGAAAGCCACGGGCCTGCCCGCAGTGAGTGACGACTCCGGCCTTGAGGTGGATGCTCTCGGCGGCGCGCCGGGCGTGCACAGCGCCAGGTACACGGGAAATCACGACGATTCCGACCTCGACCGGCGCAAATTCCTGATGAAGAACCTGGAGGGCGTGGAACATAGGGAGGCAAGGTTCGTCTCAGCAATATGCTGTGTCTTCCCGAACGGCGACGTGCTGCGCGCCCGCGGCACCTGCGAGGGCCGCATCGCGACGTACATGAAGGGTGAGAACGGCTTCGGCTACGACGCTATGTTCATCGCCGAGGGCTATGACATCACCATGGCCGAGATGACGCACGAGCAGAAAAACGAGATATCGCACCGGGGCCGCGCTCTGCGCGAGTTTGCCCGCGTGCTGAAGGAGTATTGCAATGCTGACAAGTAAGCAGAGGTCCTATCTGCGCGGTCTGGCCGCCAAGGAGGACACCATCCTCCAGATAGGCAAGGACGGAATAACGGAAAACACCACCGCCGCGCTCTCCGACGCGCTGCGTGCGCGTGAGCTGGTGAAGGGCCGCGTGCTGGAAAACTCCATGCTGACGGCGAGGGAGGCAATCGAGATCCTCTCCGAGCGCTGCCGCGCCGAGCAGGTGCAGGTCATAGGCAGTAAGTTTGTGCTCTACAAGCGCAATGAGACAGACCCGAAGATAGAGCTGCCCAAGGCGGCGAAACGCAAATGAGGATAGTGGTCTACGGCGGCAGCTTCAACCCGCCGCATCCTGCGCATGTCAGGGCTGCTCATCTCGCGTATGAGACGCTGAGACCTGACAAAATGCTCATCATCCCAGCCGCGGACCCGCCGCACAAGCAGCTCGCGGAGGGCAGCCCCGCTCCGCTCGAGCGTCTTGAGCTTACACGCATCGCCTTCCGGGATTTCCCGGAGGCCGAGGTCTCCGACATGGAGATAAGCCGCGGCGGCGCGAGCTATACGGCGGATACCCTTGCGGAGCTCGCAGCGCAATATCCGGGCGCGGAGCTGTTTTTTGTCATCGGCACGGACATGCTCACGAGCTTTGAGCGCTGGCACAACTTCCGGGATATACTTGCACTCTCGGCGCTGGTCGTGCTGCCGCGCGGGGAGGGCGACATGCCGGAAATAGAGCGCTTTTCGCAGCGCTTTGAGAAGCTCTATGGTGCCAGGGTGCGCGTCATAGACGCGGCGCCTCTGCCCATGTCCTCCTCGAAGATGCGCTCCCTGCTCGTCTCCCGACAGGGCGCAAATGTGCTAGACGGCGAGATATACGCGAGGATAATCCGAATGCGCGACTACGGTGCAAAGCCTCAGCTTGACTGGCTGCGCGAACGGGCTTATACCTATCTCAAGCCCAAACGCATCCCGCACGTAGCGGGCTGTGAGCAGGAGGCTGCCTCGCTTGCCAGACGCTGGGGCGAGGACCCTGGAGACGCTGCTGAGGCTGGTATTTTGCACGATATCACCAAAAAACTCAGCATGGACGAGCAGTTGATATTGGCGGAGAAATATGGTATAGTGTTCGATAAATTTGAGCGGGAGAACATCAAGCTCACTCACGCCATAACGGGCGCCGCCCTCTCGAGGGAGCTTTTCGGCGTTCCGGACCGCATATACAGCGCCATCCGCTGGCACACAACGGGACGCGCTGACATGACGCTGTTGGAAAAGATAATCTACCTTGCGGACTATATAGAGCCCACGCGCGACTTTGACGGCGTGGAGCCGCTCCGAAAGCTTGCATATGAAGATATCGACTCTGCCATGGCCCTTGGACTCAAAATGAGCCTGGAGGAACTCAGGCAGAATGGCATAGAACCTCACGGCGCCACCGTAAGCGCCCTTGAGTGGTACGGAAAGGACAAGGTGTAATGCATCTCTACGGCGGAAACGGCAAACACTCAAAGCACAAGCCGGAAAAGAATACCCGGCCCAGGGAGAATGACTACAATTACGATTACGATTACGACTACGAGGACGACTACGAGCCCGAGCCCCAGCCCAGGCGCAGCCAGAGCCGGGAACAGACCCGCCGCAGCGAACCGCGGCATACAAGCGAGACTCGTCGCGGCAGCGAAAATAAGCGCAGTACTCAGCGCCGCAGCCGCAGGGACCGCGAGGAAGACATAAGGAGCACCAACCACACCGTTTACAGCGGCAACGGTTACGACTACGAGGACGATATACACTTCGCCTCAGACGCCTATATTTCGCGTGAAGAGCAGCGCCGCACCAAGCACCGCGGCCGCGGTGCGCTGATAACGGTCTGCGTGCTGCTCATACTCTGCGTTGGCGCCTATGCGGGCTTCAAGATGTGGGCAAAGCCGGCCGCCACCCAGAGTGGGGGCCCGAACACCTATGACAGTGACGACGGCAGCGGTGACAGCAGCAGTTCCACCGGTGGAGTCGATGGAGTGGCAC
Organism: uncultured Eubacteriales bacterium; assembly: GCA_900546485.1. Lineage (GTDB taxonomy): Bacteria > Bacillota > Clostridia > Oscillospirales > Oscillospiraceae > Scatomorpha. The sequence goes on along the minus strand of URDK01000021.1, from coordinate 33,388 downwards.
CAGACCAGGCCGACAGCAACAGGCGCGAAGGCGTATGGACCTTCCTCGTCAGCGGTCTGGACCGCGAGGGCCTGCACACCGACACGAATATTGTCGGCATGTTTGATACCGTCGAGGGCAAGCTCAATCTCGTGAACCTGCCCCGTGACCTGCTCATAAACATCGCCATCAGCCCCAAAAAGATGAATCAGCCCTACCCGGCGAGCATCAACAACGGCGGCGACGGCATTTCTGCACTGCTGGATGCGGTGAAGGACCTCCTTGGTTATGAGGTCGATTGCTGGGCGGTAATAGATATCCAGGCTGCGGCAGACATTGTCGACGCTATAGGCGGCGTTTATTTTGATATCCCATACGACATGGACTGGGACGCCCCGGACCAGAATCCGCCGGTCAGCATCCATATCAAGCAGGGCTATCAGCTGCTGGACGGCGACGACTTTGTCAATGCGATGCGTTTCCGTATCTCCAACGACGGCTCACACACCTATGTTGGCGGCGACATAGAGAGAATCCAGTTTCAGCAGCAGCTTCTCATGGCTCTCGCCCGCCAGACTCTCTCGCTGGAGAACATTCCGAACCTGACCAAGATATTCGAAATTTACGAAAAGCGCGTGGAGACCAATGTTTCAGTAGGCAATCTCGCATATTTTGCCACAGAGTTCATGAAGCTCGACGCTGAGAACATCACTTTCCAGACCATTCCCGGCAAGGGAGACGGCTATGTCTTCGGCATGAGCTATGTCATACCGTATATCGACGAATGGCTCGAAATGGTCAATGAGTACCTCAACCCGTTCACGGTGGAGATAACGCGCGACAACATCAATATGATCTCCTACGACATGGAGACCGGCACCTGGGACATGACCCAGGGATATATCGCCGGACAGTGAGCAAAGTAAACGCGAGAAGGCGAGAAGGGGAGATATAAATGCTGACACCAAGGGAAATAGCCGAGGCGGCGGTCAAAACTCTGGACGCGAAGCAGGCGAAGGAGATCAAGCTCCTGCACACGACCGACCTGACCGTGCTGGCGGACTATTTCATCATCTGCACGGCGACAAGCTCCACCCACGTCAAGACCTTGACCGACGAGGTGGACAAGGCCCTCTCGGAGCTGGGCGAACCGCCCCTCCGGCGCGAGGGTTATCGCGGCGGCGGCTGGATCCTGCTGGACTTCGGCTGCGTCATCGTGCACATCTTCCAGCAGGAGATGCGCGAGTTTTATAACCTCGAGCACCTGTGGAGCGACGCGGAGGAGATAAGCCTCTCAGCCCTTCCCGGCCCTACGGCCTGAGCCTTGAGCTCGGGTCAAAGGGGCCTGCGGTTTTTAAACATACAGAAGGGAAGAGCAGAAAATGGCTTACGATTTCGCAAGAATAGAAAAGAAATGGCAGAACTACTGGCTTGAGAACAAGACCTACAAAGCCGTTACCGGGGACAAGACCCGCAAGAAGTTTTATCCCCTCATCGAGTTCCCGTATCCCTCCGGCGACGGCCTGCACGTCGGCCATCCGAGGCCGTACACGGCTATGGATATCGTCGCCCGCAAGCGCCGCATGCAGGGTGAGAACGTTCTGTTCCCGATAGGCTTTGACGCCTTTGGACTGCCCACCGAGAACTACGCCATCAAAAACCACATCCACCCCAGCGAGGTGACCCGTCGCAACATCGAGCGCTTTTCCAAGCAGCTGCAGATGCTCGGCTACAGCTTTGACTGGGACCGTATGGTTGACACCACCGACCCGAAGTACTACAAGTGGACCCAGTGGATATTCCTGCAGATGTACAAGCACGGCCTTGCCTACAAGGCGTCCATGCCCGTGAACTGGTGCACCAGCTGCAAGTGCGTCCTCGCGAACGAGGAGGTCGTCGAGGGCGTGTGCGAGCGCTGCGGCAGCCCCGTCATCCGTAAGGAAAAGAGCCAGTGGATGCTCCGCATCACCGCCTATGCCCAGAGGCTTATAGACGACCTGGACGACGTCGATTACATCGAGCGCGTCAAGATCCAGCAACGCAACTGGATAGGCCGCTCCACCGGCGCCGAGGTCGACTTCAAGGCCACCACCGGCGACATCATCAAGGTCTTCACCACCCGCTGCGACACGCTCTTCGGCGCGACCTACATGGTTCTCTCTCCGGAGCATGCCCTCGTGCGCGAGTGGCTCGAGAGCGGCGCCATCACCAACCCGGACGAGGTCAAAAAGTACCAGGCCGAGGCGGCCGCGAAGTCCGACCTTGAGCGAACCGAGCTCAACAAGGACAAGACCGGCGTTCGTACCATGGGCGTCGACGCTGTCAACCCCGTCACCGGTGAAACCATCCCCATCTTCATATCCGACTACGTCCTCGCCAGCTACGGCACCGGCGCCATCATGGCCGTCCCGGGCCACGACCAGCGCGACTGGGAGTTTGCCAAGGAGTTTGGCCTGCCCATCATTGAGGTCGTCAAGGGCGGCGACGTGACGAAGGAAGCCTTCATCGCCAAGGACGACAGCGCCATCATGGTAAACTCCGGTTTCCTGAACGGCATGAGCGTCAAAGCCGCCATCCCGACCATGACTAAGTGGCTCGAGGAGAAGGGCCTTGGCCGCAGCAAGGTCAACTACAAGCTGCGCGACTGGGTGTTCTCCCGCCAGAGGTACTGGGGCGAGCCCATTCCTCTGGTCCACTGTGAGAAGTGCGGCTGGCAGCCGATAGACGAGAGCGAGCTGCCCCTGCTCCTGCCCGAGGTGGACAGCTATGAGCCCACCGACAACGGCGAGAGCCCGCTCTCCAAGATGACCGACTGGGTCAACACTACCTGCCCGTGCTGCGGCGGCCCTGCCCAGCGTGAGACCGATACCATGCCGCAGTGGGCCGGCTCCTGCTGGTACTTCCTGCGCTACATTGACCCCGATAACGACGAGGCTTTTGCCGGCAAGGAGGCTCTCGACTACTGGAGCCCCGTGGACTGGTACAACGGCGGCATGGAGCATACCACACTGCACCTGCTGTACAGCCGTTTCTGGCACAAGTTCCTCTACGACATCGGCGTTGTGCCCACCAAGGAGCCCTACGCCAAGCGCACGAGTCACGGCATGATCCTGGGCCTGAACCCGCACAACTACGCCAATCTCCCCGAGGAGGAGCGCAATAAGCTCTTGGCCGAGTACGGCAGCGAGGCCGAGGTACGCAAGTATCTTGTCCACAAGTACGGCGAGATGGCCGACCATCCCATCGTCAAGATGAGTAAGAGCCTGGGCAACGTTGTCAATCCCGACAGCGTCGTCAAGGAGTACGGCGCGGATACCCTAAGGCTCTATATCATGTTCCTGGGCGACTTTGAAAAGGCCGCTCCGTGGAATCCCAGCGCCGTCAAGGGCTGCAAGCGCTTCCTGGACCGCATCTGGGCTCTGGCAGAAAACCGCATCGACGGCGACGACAGCGTGTCCGCCGTCAACGAGAAGGAAGTCCACCGCTGCGTCAAGAAGGTCAGCGAGGACATAGAGAACATGAAGTTCAACACCGCCATCGCCGCAATGATGACGCTGGTGAATCAGTTCTACGAGCATGCCCCCAGCCGCGGCGACATCAAGACGCTGCTGGCCCTGCTGAGCCCCTTCGCGCCGCATATGGCCGAGGAACTCTGGGAGATCCAGGGCTTTGAGGGCATTGCCAGCATGAGCCCCTGGCCGGAGTACGACGAGGCCAAGACCCTCGACGACGAGAAGGAGATAGCAGTCCAGGTCAACGGCAAGCTCAGAAGCACCGTTGTTGTGCCCGCCGGATGTGAGGATTCTGTCGCCGTTGAGACCGCTTTGGCCGATTCCAAGGTCAAAAAGTTCACCGACGGCTGCGCGATAGTCAAAACGATAGTTGTCAAGGACAAGCTCGTCAACATTATCGTGAAGCCCTCCAAGTGAGTTTTTCTTGACATCGGCGCTCGAAATCATTATAATGCATATGCTAACGGGTTAATTGCCCTTACAGCGCCGAAAGGTGTTTTGGAGGGAGGGAATAGAATGTCTGAGATCTACGTTAAGGAAAACGAGTCGCTCGATAATGCACTCAAGCGTTTCAAGCGCAGCTGCGCCAAAGCCGGCGTCCTGGCCGACCTGAGGAAGAAGGAGTACTACCAGAGCCCCAGCGTCAAGCGTCGCAAGAAGTCCGAGGCCGCCCGCAAGAACAAGAATAAGCGCTATTATTAATGAAAAAGCTCCGTCGAAAGACGGAGCTTTTTTGTCGCTTAGTTTTGATGTTGGACTCATTTACACCGGATTCAGCTCCTCGTTGAGCCAGGTGTCGGTGGTGGAGAGCCGTCTTGTGAAGATCTGCGCGCTGTCGGCGGGGTATTTGTTCTGGTGGAACTTGAATATCGTTTCGCCCGAATCCGGCAGTCGGCCTATTATCTCTATTTTGCCCCTCGGGTGGCTCATCACATAGCGTATGGACTTGCCGATGCCGTTTTGCATCGCCTTAGCTCCGTCAACTATGCCGACGCCCTCCGCCAGCGGTACTTGGAAGCGCCCCTGCACGCCGCGCACGGGCCTGCACTGGAAGACGTAGTACGGGGATACGCCCATACGCGTCAAACCGGAGAGCAGCGAGCCCAGCACCTCGGGTGAATCATTCACGCCGCGCAGCAGAACCGTCTGGTTGCGCACCTGCACGCCGCGGCTTGTCAGAGCCCTGACCGCCATCTTTGCCTGCTCCGTCAGCTCCCGCGGATGGTCAAACTGCGTCACTACAAAAAGCGTCTTGCGCTGTGCGAAACGCTCAAAGAGTTTCAGCAGCTCTTTGTCGCCGTAAATGCGCTCAGGCAGGGTGACCGGCATCCGCGAACCAAAGCGGATCAGGTCTACGTGGTCAATTGCGCAGAGTCCCTCGAGATAGCGCTCTATGACGCTGTTCGGGTTCATGAGCGCGTCGCCGCCGGAGATGAGGACGTTCGTCACCTCCTCGTGCTCTGCCACATAGGCTATGGCCTCGTCTGCGCGGCGGTTGAGTTCGTCCTCGCTGAGGCCTACCATGCGCTTGCGGAAGCAGTGACGGCAGTACATGGCGCATTGATTGGTGGAGAGCAGCAGTACGGTGGGCGGATATTTGTGCTGCAAGCCTTCCATTTTGGTGTTGGAAGCCTCGCCGCTCGTATCGAACGAGCCGCCGGGGGCAAGCTCGTCCAGTGATGGAATGCACATCCTTCCAATGGGGTCATCCGGGTCCGAGGTGTCGACAAGGGACAGGTAGTAAGGCGTTATCATCATGGGAAAACGTTTCGCTATCTCTTCTCTTTGTGCGGCCTCCTCCGGTGACAGCCCAAGCTTCGGCGCCAGCTGCTCCATGCTCCGGATACCGTTCTCCAATTCCTTTTGCCAGCTCATAGCTGCACCTTCTTTCATTTATGATTTAAATAAGTAATATTATACCACTAATCCACCATGCCTGCAAGAATCGATTGCTGTTGAAATATACGAAAAGCTGGGGTATAATCGGGTAAAAACAGACAAAGAACGGTGGGATTTCCGTTGGATACGGCGATATTTGAGCTATGCGATGAGAAAAATCTGAATCCCCGGCGCACCTTCGATTGTGGCCAGTGCTTCCGCTGGAACGAGGACGCGGAGGGCCGCTGGAGGGGAGTGGCCTCTGGAAAAGCGGCGGTCGTCTGGGCGGAGAACGGGCGGACTTATATCGAATGTGCCCTTGACGACATATATTTCTGGCGTGATTATCTCGATATGGATACTGATTACGAGGAGGCCCGACGGAGCATCGAGGTCTGTGACTACCTGCGCGACTGCGCGGCCTATGGTGAGGGCATACGCATACTCCGTCAGGACAAGTGGGAGGCGCTTTGCTCCTTCATCATCTCGCAGTGCAACAACATCCCGCGCATAAAGGGCATCGTGGAGAAGCTGAGCTCTCTGTACGGCGATATCGTCGCGGCCCCTTGGGGAGAGGCGCGCTCTTTTCCAACGGCGGAGCGCGTTGCGCAGCTGACGGAGGCAGACCTCGCTCCGCTGAGGTCGGGCTACCGCGCGCCCTACATACTCGCAGCAGCCAAAGCCGTGGCGAGCGGCGAGCTGGATCTGGAAGAGACAGCGCTCCTGCCCTGCAATGAGGCGCGTGCGGAGCTGAAAAAGCTGGGCGGCGTGGGTGACAAGGTCGCCAACTGTGTGGTGCTCTTCGGCCTGCACCAGCTCGACGCCTTCCCGGTGGATGTGTGGATAAAGCGGGCGCTTGCCGCCAATATGCCGAAGGGATTTGACCCCTCGTCCCTCGGAAAATACGCGGGCCTCGCGCAGCAATACATGTTCTATCACGCAAGGGAGACTGCGGCGGAGAGCTGAGCGCAGATATGATATGACACAAAAAAGCACGCGCCGCGGCGCGCGCTTTTTTATATTTTTCATACGCCCCTGTGTGGCGGAAAAGGTTGACTTAGGGCGTCCATGTGATAAAATACATAGAATAGCTTTTATACAAATCTTTTGCGGAGGTGCGTTTCATATGAACCGGTTAAACAGCTTTTCCGAGCGCTTCGTCGGCGAGGGCCTGACCTTTGACGACGTGCTGCTTGTCCCCGCGGAGAGCAATGTTCTCCCGACGGACGTGGACCTGTCTACCAACCTTACCAAGACCATCAGGCTCAATACCCCCATCATGAGCGCGGCGATGGACACCGTGACGGAATACCGCATGGCCATTGCGATAGCGCGTGAGGGCGGCATCGGCGTCATCCACAAGAGCATGCCGATAGACGCTCAGGCGGAGCAGGTGGACATGGTTAAGCGCTCCGAGAACGGCGTTATTACGAACCCCTTCTATCTTGGACCCGACAACACCCTCGGCGAGGCGGATGCGCTCATGGCGAAGTACCGCATCTCCGGCGTGCCCATCTGCAAGGACGGCAAGCTCATCGGCATCATCACCAACCGGGATATGAAATTTGAGGAGAACATGGAGACCCGCATCCGCGAGGTCATGACCAGCGAGGGCCTCGTGACTGGACGTGAGGGTACCACTCTTGAGGAGGCCAAGGACATCCTGCGCCGCCACAAGATAGAGAAGCTGCCCATTGTAGACGACAATTTCCGCCTCAAGGGCCTCATCACCATAAAGGACATAGAGAAGGTCGTGAAGTATCCTAACTCCGCAAAGGACAGGCACGGCCGTCTGCTCTGCGCCGCTGCCATCGGCGTGACGAAGGACATACTCGACCGCGCTGGCGCGCTGGTCGACGCGGGCGTCGATGCCCTGGTGCTCGACAGCGCCCACGGCCACTCCGCCAACATCATGCGCTGCGTGGGGCTCGTGAAGGAGAAGTTCCCCGACGTGCAGGTCATAGCTGGCAACGTTGCCACTGCCGAGGGCACCGAGGCCCTCATAAAGGCGGGCGCCGACTGCGTCAAGGTCGGTATCGGCCCTGGCTCCATCTGCACCACCCGCGTGGTCTCCGGCATCGGCGTGCCCCAGATAACCGCCGTGCTTGAGTCCGCTGCCATGGCCGACAAGTACGGCATCCCCGTCATTGCCGACGGCGGTATCAAGTATTCGGGCGACATCGTCAAGGCGCTGGCCGCCGGCGCGAGGGTCGTCATGATGGGCTCCATGCTCGCCGGCTGTGAGGAGAGCCCCGGAGAGAGCGAGATATTCCAGGGCCGTCAGTTCAAGGTATACCGCGGCATGGGCAGCATAGGCGCCATGCAGAAGGGCTCGGGCGACCGCTATTTCCAGTCCGGCTCCAAGAAGCTCGTCCCCGAGGGCGTCGAGGGCCGCGTGCCCTACAAGGGGGCCGTGTCCGACACGATATTCCAGATGATGGGCGGCCTGCGCTCCGGTATGGGCTACTGCGGCGCGCCCGACATCGAGTCCCTGCGCACCAAGACCAAGTTCATCCGCATCACCGGCGCTGGCCTCAAGGAGAGCCACCCGCACGACATCTACATCACCAAGGAAGCCCCGAACTACACCATGAACCCGCAGGGCTGAGAACCCGCGGGACGCGGAAACGGAGGATGACATGGACGATAAGATTGAAAAGCTCAAAAGCTGGATAGCGGAGAGCGACAATATCGTGTTTTTCGGCGGCGCAGGCGTCTCCACGGAGAGCGGCATCCCCGACTTCCGCAGTGTGGACGGGCTGTACAATCAGAAATGGCGCTACCCGCCAGAGACGATACTGAGTCACAGCTTCTTCGAGCGTGACCCGGAGGAGTATTACCGCTTCCATCACGAAAAGCTGGTGGTGGACGGCGCAAAGCCCAACCGGGCGCACCTGCGCCTGGCGGAGCTTGAGCGCGAGGGCAAGCTGCGCGCAGTCGTCACGCAGAACATAGACGGTCTTCATCAGGCAGCGGGCAGCAAAAACGTGCTGGAGCTGCACGGCAGCATCCTCAGGGCATATTGCTCCAGATGCCGCAAGCCGTATCCGGCCGACGAGATGAACCACTGCAAGGGCGTGCCGCACTGCACCTGCGGCGGTGTGGTGCGTCCGGACATCGTGCTCTATGAGGAGCCACTGGACCAGGACATCATGGAACGCGCTGTGCGATATATACGCGAGGCCGAGGTGCTGATAATCGGTGGCACCTCCCTCGGCGTGTATCCCGCCGCGGGGCTTATAAATTACTACCGCGGCACAAAGCTGGCGCTCGTGAACCTGTCGGAGACCCCGTATGACAGGTATGCGGACCTGGTGATACATGAGAAGATAGGCGAGGTGTTTTCCGCGGTATGAGCCGTACAGACGTACTTGGTGTGGGCTTTGACAACGTGACGATGGCCGAGGCCGTCGAGAGGGCGCTCACCCTGATAGAGACGCGCGAAGGAGCCTATGCCGCAACGCCGAACCCCGAGATAGTCATGCTCGCGAAAGAGAATGCCGCGCTCAGAGAGGCGCTCGCGGACGCGGACATGGTTTTGCCCGACGGCGCGGGCATAGTCAAGGGCGCGTCCATACTCGGACGGCCGATGAAGGAAAAGGTACCGGGCATAGACTTCGCCTGCGGAGTCATGGCGCGCCTTGCGGAGCGAGGAGGCAGCGTGTACCTCTTCGGCGCCAAGCCTGGCGTTGCCGAGGCTGCGGGAGAGACGCTGAAAGCAAAATTCCCCGGACTTGTGATAAGCGGTACGTCGGACGGCTATTTTTCGGACGACGGGCCTATAATAGAGAAGATAAGGGACGCTGCACCGGATATGCTGCTCGTCTGCCTCGGCGCGCCGAAGCAGGAGCTTTGGATGGCGAAAATGGCCGGGAAGCTGCCCGTGGGCCTCATGGTGGGCCTGGGCGGAAGTCTGGACGTGTTTGCCGGTACGGTGAAGCGCGCGCCCGTGGCGTGGCAGAGGCTCGATCTGGAGTGGCTCTACCGGCTCATTAAGGAGCCGAGACGTATCGGACGCATGATGAAGCTGCCCCTGTTCGTGATAGAAGCGGCGGGGGAGAGGCTGAGAGGTAAGTAAAATGGCAGATAAGGGCAAGCTCATAGTGCTCGAGGGCATAGACGGCAGCGGAAAATCCGCGCAGTATCGCCGGCTCAGGGCCCGATTTGAGCGCGAGGGCATAGATTGCCGGACGATAGTCTTTCCGAGGTACGACCAGGAGTCCTCGGCACTGATAAGAATGTACTTGGATGGAAAATTCGGCGCTAATCCCGCGGACGTGGGTGCCTGTGCGGCGTCCATATTCTACGCGGTGGACCGCTATGCATCTTACATGACCGACTGGGGCGAGTATTACCGCTCCGGAGGCGTAATACTTTCGGACAGATATACCACCTCCAACGCCGTGCACCAGGGGGCAAAGCTGCCGGAAGCCGAGCAGCCGGCCTTTTTCGACTGGCTGTACGACCTTGAGTATGTTAAACTCGGCCTGCCGCGGCCAGACCTTGTGATATATCTCGACGTGGATTTGGAGACTTCACTTGAGCGTATGCGCCATCGCCAGGAGAAGACCGGCAAGGACGGCGACATACATGAGAAGGACGCGGCCTATCTGGCTGCCTGCCTCGCTACCGGAAGCCGCGCCGCCGACCACTACGGCTGGAAGCGCGTGGACTTCAAGAAGGACGGCCAGATACGCGAACTTGACGAGAAGCATGAGGAGATATTTGCGGACGTGATGGCGGCGCTGTGAAAGAGGAGAAAGCAAGGCTCCGCGCGGAGATAAAATCCAGGATCGCGGCGCTTGACGAGGAATACCTGCGTGAGAGCGACCGCGGCATAAGGGAAAATGTCCTCAACATGCCGCAGCTTGAGACTGCGCGTACGGTCTTTGCCTATCTTTCGGTAGAGCGCGAATGCGACACCCGGCGCATTGTTGACGAGCTGCTTTGCAGTGGCAGGCGGGTGGCGCTGCCGCGGAGCCGGAAGGGCGGGGTCATGGACTTTGCGCTTTATGACGGGACGCTTGCGGAGGGTATGTACGGCATCCCGCAGCCCCCGGACCGCGCAGAGACGGCCGAACCGGCTGAGGGCGACTTTATGTTGGTCCCGGCGCTGTGCTGCGATAAGCGCGGCGTGCGCCTCGGCCACGGCGGCGGCTACTATGACCGCTATCTCGCGGAGCACCGCGTGAGTACCGCCTGCCTATGCCGCGAACGGCTGCTTTTGGAAAAAGTGCCGCAGGACTGGAACGATTTCGCCGTCGGCTACGTCATAACTGAGCTCAGAAAAATAAAAACAGGGCTCTGACGAGCCCTGTGCCGTGGTCAAGCCGCTTCAGCAGCAGCTGTTGCAGCAGTTGTTGCTGCTCTCGCAGCTGGAGCTGCACCCGCAGTTTCCGCCGCAGCAGAAGATGAGCAGGAGTATAATGATGATCCAGAAGCAGCTTCCGTTTCCATTTCCGCAGAACATTTAATCGACCTTTCTCCGCGCTATGTGATTTACCCGGGCCCGGCCCCGCGCGGGGGGCGGGCGAGGAGAGCTGTCTTTATGTTTGGGGCGGTGCCGGCGCCGGTTCGCACCGTCTGAGCCATAATATGCCCGGTGCGGCAAACACGTTACTTGGGAGAACTCCAGAAAATGCAGAATAATTTTGACAAGCTCAATGAGATATTTGGCGTCAGGAAGCCGGAGGAGGGTCATGAGCCCGACTCCGCGCCTGAGACTGCTCAAACGGAGAGCACAGAGGCTTCCGTGCCGGAGAGCACGGCGGAGCCCAAGGCCCCGGCTGCTCCGGAGGCCGGCGCGGCTCAGAACGCCGGCACGCCGGAGGGCGGTGCGCCCGAGGACGAGCCCGCGGGCGACGAGACCAAGGTGCTGCCCTCAATACGCGGCAAAGGCGTCTTCGGCGGCAAAAAGCGCGCTAAGGAAGAGCCTGTGCCCGAGGAGCCAGAGGCTGACGAAAAGCCGGAGGACTCCGGCGAGGACGAAAAACGGTGCGTGAACCCCCTCAAGCTCATTGACGACCTCATCTACGACCGCTCAAAGCACAGCGCAGAGGACAAGACCCAGAAGCCTGAGCCTGTGGATGAGGATGAGGACGAGCCCCTTGAGGAGCGCGACTACATGCCCATCCGTACCAGGCGAGACGGCAAGACTGGCTGCCTTGGCGGTCTGATGTACTTTGTCTTTGTGATCAGCCTCAGCATCATCCTGGCCTGTGTCGGCTGGATGGCCGCATCCGACGTGCTGGCGCTCAATAAGGAATACACTGAGAGCACCGTGACACTGCCGGAGAGCATCTTCACCGAAAAAGAGGTTGAAGAGGAAAACGAGGACGGCACCGTGACGACCAAGACCGTCAAGAGCGCAGACATAGACTATGTCGCCGACGCGCTCAAGGACGCGGGAATCATCGAGTATAAGTCGCTGTTTAAACTCTTCTGCTCAGTGACGGACGCAGACACAAAGCTGGACCCCGGCACCTATGAGCTGAACACAAAGTGCGACTACAACGCGCTCGTGCTGCGAATGCAGACCGCATCCATATCTATGGTCGCGACGACGATAATGTTCCCCGAAGGCTATACGATGCAGGAGATATTTGAGAAGCTCGAGGCCGAGGGCATCTGCTCCGTCGAGGACCTGATGGATGCTGCGGCAAACTATGTCTATGACTACCCATTCCTCGAGTGGTCCGAGACTGGCGATGCCAGCCGCCTCGAGGGCTATCTGTTCCCGGACACCTACGAGTTCTACCAGGGCATGCAGGCTTCCAGTGCCATCAACAAGTTCCTGCTGAACTTCCACGGCAAGCTCACCGCGGACATGTACACTCAGGCGGATAACCTGGGCATATCGCTCCACGAGGCGGTCATAGTGGCCTCCATGATAGAGGCCGAGGCCGCAAACGACGAGGAACGCGCCAATATCGCTTCCGTCATCTACAACCGTCTCAATCAGGGCATGCCGCTGCAGATAGACGCAACAGTCATGTATGCGTTGGGCGAGCACAAGGAGTACCTCACTGAGGAGGACCTGAAGGTCGATAGCCCGTATAACACCTACACGAATACCGGTCTGCCTGCCGGACCTATCTGCAACCCTGGCCTCGCATCCATCAACGCGGCCCTCAACCCGGCGAGCACCAGCTACCTCTACTACGCCCTGGACACCGAGACAGGCACGCACCGCTTCTTCACCAGCTACAGCGAGTTCGAGGCCTTCACGGCGACGCAGGACTACACTGCGGGCTGACGGCAATCTGTCGTAAGTCCGATAATCAGCAAAACGCCAAGGGGCGGACAAAATGTCCGCCCCTTGATTATTTTGCACCAATTTGGGCTTGTTTTCCGGGCTTGCGTCGTATATAATGGTAGAAGGGGTAGGATTTGCCTCGCCATTATGGAAAAAACGGAGATGTGATCATGGAGCTTAAGAATTTCGATAAGATACTCGAGCGAGTTCCCAAGATGTCCCGGCCCATGCGCGTCATCCTCGCCGGCTCCGACGGCGAGAACATGCTCAAGGGCATTTTTGCAGCTCAGGAAAAAGGTCTCGTGCAGCCCGTCCTGGTTGGCGACCGCGCGAGGACCATAACAGTGCTCGAGCAGTTCGGCCTCGAGCGTGAGCCGTACACGATGGTGGACACGGCTCCCGGTCACAACATAACCCAGGAGGCCATAGACATACTCAATGCCGGGGACGGCGACGTGCTCATGCGCGGCAACATCCCCACCCGCGACTTCCTGATGCCCGTTCTTGATAAGAGCAACAAGCTGCGCACGGAGCGGCTCATGAGCCACGTCTCGCTTGCCAGCCTGCCGGAGTATCCCAAGCTCATCGCGCTCAGCGACATGACGGTCATAATCAAGCCCAATATGACCCAGAAAAAGGCCATTATCAAAAATACCGCCGATGCGCTCAAGGCCTTCGGCTATGAAAACCCGAAGCTGGCCCTCCTGAGCCTGGTCGAGAAGGTTACCTTCCATATGCAGGACACCGTTGAGGCCCAGCGCCTGGTATCCGAGCAGAAGCAGCGGCCCTTCGCCGACTGTGAGCTCTGGGGTCCCATCGCCTACGACCTTATCCTCAGCAAGGAGGCCGCTAGGCTCAAGAATTACGACTGCCCCTGGTCCGGCGGCGGCTTCGACGGCATCATCGCCCCCGACCTCTCCACGGCCAACACCCTGGTCAAGAGCTGGCTCATCCACGCCCACGCCGTTACCTGCGGCGCCGTTGTCGGCGCGAGGGTGCCCATCGCCCTCACCAGCCGCAGCGCAAACGAGGAGGAGACATACCTCTCCCTCGTCTTCTGTGCTGTTCTCGACGCCTGGCGCAAAAAGCAGCGCGGCGAAGGCTGAACCCCGTAAGTTCAAACCCGCAGGGCCCTCCCACCGGGAGGGCCCTTTTTTTGCGAGCGCGCTTGACAATTTTTCTCGCGGTGTTTATTATGAGTGAATACGGATATTTGTCCTTGGAGGTTATTTATGAAGGCTTTCGGACTCAACGAACTCAGGGAGATGTTCCTCTCATTTTTTGAATCTAAGGGACATCTGCGCCTGCCCAGCTTCTCGCTTATCCCGCAGAACGACCCCTCGCTGCTGCTCATAAACTCCGGCATGGCGCCGATGAAGCCCTACTTCACCGGCGAGCAGACCCCGCCCCGCCGCCGCGTCTGCACCTGCCAGAAGTGCGTCCGCACCGGCGACATCGAGAACATCGGCAAGACCGCCCGCCACGGCACCTATTTCGAGATGCTGGGCAACTTCTCCTTCGGCGACTACTTCAAGCACGAGGCCATAGCCTGGTCCTGGGAGTTTCTCACCAGCCCCGACTGGGTCGGCATCGACCCGGACAGGCTCTATCCTTCCGTCTATGTTGACGACGATGAGGCGTTCAACATCTGGCGCGATGAGATAGGCATCGCCCCGGAGCGTATCTTCCGCTTCGGCAAGGAGGACAACTTCTGGGAGCACGGTACCGGCGCCTGCGGCCCCTGCTCCGAGATATACTACGACCGCGGCGAGAAATACGGCTGCGGCAAGCCCGACTGCACCGTCGGCTGCGACTGTGACAGGTACATCGAGGTCTGGAACAACGTTTTCAGCCAGTTTAACTCCGATGGTCAGGGCAATTACACCGAGCTTGCCCAGAAGAACATCGATACCGGCATGGGCCTTGAGCGCCTCGCCTGCGTCTGCCAGGGGGTGGACAGCCTGTTCGATGTCGATACCGTGATGAACATCACGCACAAGGTCTCGGAGCTCACAGGCGCTCACTACGGCGAGAGCCACAGGAACGACGTTTCGCTGCGCGTCATCACCGACCACATCCGTTCAGCCACCTTCATGATAGGCGACGGCGTCCTGCCCTCCAACGAGGGCCGCGGCTACGTCCTGCGCCGTCTGCTGCGCCGCGCGGCGCGCCACGGCAAGTTCCTCGGTGTGAACGAGCCCTTCCTCTACAAGGTCTGCGAGACGGTTATTCACGAGAACCGCGTCGCCTACCCCGACCTCATTGAGAAGCAGAGCTTCATCACCAAGGTCATTCGTACCGAGGAGGAGAGCTTCGCCCGCACGATAGACGGCGGCATGCGTATCCTCGGCGAGCTTGTCGACGAGCTCAAGGCCAAGGGAGAGACCGTGCTCTCCGGCGCGGACGCTTTCAAGCTTTACGACACCTACGGATTCCCGCTGGACCTCACCGAGGATGTCCTCAGCGAGTCCGGCATGACAGCTGATACCGAGGGCTTCAACGCCCTTATGCAGGAGCAGCGCGAGCGCGCCAGGGCTGCGCGCGGCGACATCAGCGGCTGGTCCGGCCTTGACCTGGGACTTGATGCCGTGCCGACCGTGTTCACCGGCTATGACAAGCTCAGTGATGAGGCCAAGGTAGAGGCGCTTGTCGTCGAGGGCGAGCTCTCCGGTGAGCTGAGCGAGGGCGCCGAGGGCTCTGTCGTGCTCGACAGGACCCCGTTCTATGCCGAGATGGGCGGCCAGGTGGCTGACCACGGTACCATCGAGGCTGACGGTGTCGTATTCGAGGTGCGTGACGTCCAGAAAACCAAAGGCGGCAAGTACCTGCACAGCGGTGTTATGCGCTCCGGCGAGCTCAGGCTCGACATGCCCGTAAAGGCCGTCGTGGACGAGGAGCGCCGCCGAGCCATCATGCGCGCGCACTCTGCCACGCACCTGCTGCACGCCGCACTCCGTCAGGTGCTCGGTGACCATGTCCATCAGGCAGGCTCCCTTGTCGAGCCCGATAAGCTCCGCTTTGACTTTACCCACTTCTCCGCCATGACCGGTGAGGAGCTGCTCGAAGTCGGCAGGATAGTGAACCACGAGATACTCCGCGGAGACGACATAGATATTTCCGAGATGGGCCTCGAGGAGGCCAAGAGCCACGGCGCGCAGGCGCTTTTCGGCGAGAAGTACGGCGACAGGGTCCGCGTTGTGACCATGGGCGACTTCTCCAGTGAGCTCTGCGGCGGCACGCATGTGAACAATACGGCCAAGGTCGGCCCGTTCAGGATAGAGTCCGAGTTCTCCGTTGCCTCCGGCGTGAGGCGCATAGAGGCCGTGACCGGCCTGGAGTTCTTCCGTGAGAACGAGGAGAACAACCGCAAGCTCATGGAGATGGCAAACGTGCTCAAGTCCTCGCCCTTCGAGGTCGTGGACAAGGCCAAAACCGCTATGAACGACCTGCGCGAGCTCAAGCGCAAGGTGGAGGCGCTGCAGGACAAGCTCCGCTCCGGCGAGCTGGACGGCTTCATCACCTCCTCGCACAAGGTGGGAGACCTGCGAGTCATTACCGCTATGCGCCCCGGCGCCACGGCGGACGAGATGCGCCGCGTCGGCGACTTCCTTCGCGACAAGGCTCCGAACCTGGTAGCCGTGTTTGCCGCGGCCGACGATGGGCAGAAGATAACCTTCTTTGCCGTCTGCGGCAAGAACGCCGTCGAGCACGGCGTAAAGGCCGGCGACCTCATCAAGCAGGTCACCGCCATGACCGGCGGCAAGGGCGGCGGCAAGCCCGACTTCGCCATGGGCGGCGGCAAGGATATGCTGATGCTCGATAACGCGCTTGCGATGGTCGACAACTATGTCGCCATGAAGCTCGGACTTTTGAAGGAGGAAAAGTAAAATGCAAGACTGCCTGTTCTGCATGATAGCCAAGGGCGACATCCCGTCCAACAAGGTCTACGAGGATGACACGGTGCTTGCCTTCCGGGATATCAATCCCCAGGCTCCGACTCACATCCTGGTCATCCCGAAGGAGCACATCGCGGATTCCGCTGCCCAGATAACGAGCGAAAACTCCGCCGCCGTGGCTCACATTTTCGAGGTCATTGCCAAGATCGCCGAGCAGGAGGGCCTCGCTGACGGCTTCCGCGTCATCACCAACTCCGGCAAGGCTGCTGGTCAGACAGTCCCGCACCTGCATTTCCACATCCTCGCCGGCGCAGAAATGGCTGAAAAGCTCATCTGAATCCAATAGCGATAATGATACAAAATGTATTGGCAGGCGAGGCCGCCTGCCAATACATTTTTCGGAAATTACATCCGTATGGCGGCATATTTGCGCTTTTATGCTACAAAATAGTAGCATTTAGGCGGTGATGCGAATGTATTTTCCACGCTTGGAGGACCTGCGTGCTGACAGTGACAGGACCCAGCTGGCGATTGCGGACTACCTGAATATGAACAGGGAGGTCTATCGCAGATATGAAAAGGGCATACGCGAGATACCGGTCTGGGCGGTTATCAAGCTCTCCGAGCTTTACGGCGTCTCAACGGACTATATCCTCGGCCTGACCGACGAGCCGGGGCGGCGTGCGTAAGCTGGTTTGCGCCGCGCTCTCCTTTGCCGGGGCCGCGGCGGCGGCACATTATCTGCTGCCCGCGTCCGCGCTGTTCTGGTGCGCGGGAGCGGTTTTTCTGCTGTGCATCCCGGCGCTTGCGCTGCGGGGCACGGCTCGGCTTCGTGCGCTTATAATCTGCATTTCTGCGTCGCTTGGCCTCGGCTGGTACGGGCTTTACACGGATATATTCGTCGCTCCGGCTGCGGAGCTTGCGGGGCAGGAGCTGACAGTCACCGCCCGCGTGCTTGACTACCCCGAGCGCGACACAGGCTATGCCTCCGTGGAGCTGCGCATAGAGCAGGAGGGGCTCCCGAGTGTCAAGGCAGCGGTTTATGACTACAACGGCCTCATGCCGGAGCTTCGTCCCGGCGACCTAGCAGAGTTTCCGCTCGAGTTCATATCTGCGCTTGAAAAATACGGCGAGGCAACGGATATCTACTCATCCCGCGGCATACTGCTGCGCGCATACCTCAGCGGGGAGCCTGAGAACACGCGCCGAGACGCAATGAGCTTTCTCAGCTTTCCCATGGAACTTTCAAATCTCGTGCGCGAGACGGTGCGGGAGGTATTTCCCGGGGATGTAGAGGCCTTCATGCTGGGCCTGCTTATCGGCGACACCTCCGGGCTGTACGACGACTTTGAGCTGGATAACGCGCTCTCGGTTTCCGGAATACGTCATGTCGTAGCCGTCTCGGGCATGCATCTCTCGTTCCTCTACGGCGTGCTGGTCTATCTGCTCGGCAAGCGAAGTGCCTCCATTTGGGGAATACCGGTCATTATAGTGTTCACTTTCATGACGGGCTGTACGGCTTCGGTCGTGCGCGCATGCGTCATGCTGCTGCTGATAATGCTCGCGCCGCTGCTTCGGCGTGAGGCGGATGGGCTGACTTCGCTGTGTTCGGGCCTGCTCATACTGGTGGCCGCCAACCCGCTGTCTGTCGCGGCGGCGGGGCTCCAGCTCTCCTTTGCTGCCATGGCGGGCATAGTCCTGCTCACTCCGAAGGTATATGAACGGCTCGACGCTCTCTGGCGGCGCGGGGACGAAAAGCGCAGGCCGAACGCTGTCGTAAGGTTTGTTCTGGCCAGCGTTTCGAGCTCCGTGGGCTCCATGGCGTTTACAACGCCGGTCGTGGCGCTCACATTCGGTTACGTCTCTTTAGTTGCGCCTCTTACGAATCTGGTCACGCTCTGGGCTGTGTCGCTGACGTTCACCGCAGGCTACGCGGCGGTGGCGGCGGGGCTCATATTTGCGCCGCTGGGCGCAGCGATAGCGTGGAACGCTGCATGGCTCGCGCGTTATATCAGCCTTGCGGCCAAGACGCTCGCGGCGCTGCCTTATTCAGCGGTTTATACGGCCGACAGGCTGATAGTCTGGTGGCTTGTATTTGCATATGCCGTCTTTTTATTGGCCTGGGCGCTGAAAGGGAAGGGAGGATTCCGACCGCTGGCACCGTCGCTGGCGGCGGTGTTCACGCTGGCGGTCGTGCTGGCGACAGCGCGGAATGCGGAGCTCAAAGAGAGCTCGGTCACTGTGCTCGACGTGGGTCAGGGCCAGTGCGTGGCTGCGGCCTGCGGCGAGAGGGCGGTGCTCATCGACTGCGGCGGCAAGAGTACCTGGGACAACGCCGGAGACACGGCCGCGGAGTACCTTTTGAGCCGCGGGCGCAGTTATATAGACGCGCTGGTGCTCACTCATCTGCACGCAGACCACGCAAACGGCGTGGAGCGGTTGCTCACGCGCATAGACGTAGGCACGCTCTATATGCCCGGAGACCCTGATGACTCCGACGGCATGCTTGAGGGTATACTCACAGCGGCTGAGCGCAGCGGTACAGAGGTCGTCTATGTCTCGGACAGCGACCTTGAGCTGAGCCTGGGCGATTTGGAGCTCACGCTGTTCAAGCCAGTGGACGCGGGAGACGAGAACGAGCGCGGCATTGTTGTCCTCGCGAGCATCGGGGAATTCGACGCGCTTGTGATGGGCGACGTGAACAGCTCGGTCGAGCGTGAACTTGTAGGTACACATACGTTCCCGGACACGGAACTGCTGGTCGTGGGTCACCACGGCTCGAAATACTCCACAAGCTACGAACTGCTGGAGGCCATCGACGCGGAATACGCGGCCATATCGGTTGGCTACAACAGCTACGGCCACCCGACCTGGGAGACGCTGCGGCGGCTCGAGGTTCTGGGACTCGAAATATACAGGACGGACGAAAACGGCAATATCACAGTGAGGGCGGATGTCAATGGCTAACAAGCGTCAAAAGAAGACAAAACCTAACGACAGGCTCAACTACGGCGAGGTGAGCCGCGAACTCAAGGCGGAGGGCCCCGCGCGGCTCTATCTGCTCTACGGGCAGGAGGACTATCTGCGCGAGGCGTTCTTGGGCGAGATAAAGGCCATCTGCCTCCCCGACGGGGGCGACGACTTCAGCTACCACCGCCTCGACGGCAAGAATACGTCACTGCGCGAGCTTTCGGACGCCGTGAACGCGCTGCCCTTCCTCTCGGAGCACTCCCTGACAGAGGTGCGCGGCTATGATTTTGCTCACTGCCGTGACGCCGAGGCAGCGGCGCTGGAGAAGCTAATAGCAGATATCCCGGACTGGTGCACGTTGGTGTTCGTTCAGGACACGGACTTTGAGCCGGACCAGCGCACAAAGATAATGAAGGCTGTCGCCAAATACGGCAAGGTAATAAACTTCACCTCCCAGGGCCAGGGCCCGCTGGTGCAGTGGATACGCAAGCGCTTCGCGGCGCTGGGTAAGAACGCCCTGCCCGACGCCTGCGTGACGCTCATATATCTCAGCGGCGAGCTGATGAACGGGCTCATACCAGAAATCGAAAAAATAGCCGCCGGCACCCAGGGTGAACTGGTGACGGCGGAGGATGTGTCGCGCCTCGCTATGCGCATACCGGAGGCGCGGGTGTTCGAGATGACGGACCAGCTGGCCGCGCGCGATTACGACGGCGCCTGCCGCACGCTGGCGGACCTCATGGCCATGGGCGAGGAGCCCATCGCCATACTTGCCGTCATCGGCACGCAAATGCGGCGGCTTTACGCCGCGAGGGTCGCGGTGGATGAGCGGCTGGGAGGCGACTTCGTGCGGCAGTACTGCGGCGTGAAGTTCGACTTCATGGTCGACCGCCTCCTGCGTTCTGCCCGCGGCTTCGACACGGAGGCGCTGGCACGGGCCGTGGAACTGTGCGCTGAGACCGACTATGCCATGAAGAGCTCGGGCATTGACGGGGCCGACCTCTTGAGCGAGCTGCTCATAAAAATAGCGGCGGGGGAGAGGGCATGATACCAGTAAAAGAGGTCATCGTCGTCGAGGGCCGCTATGACAAGAACACGCTCTCACAGATATTCGACGCTGTGATAGTCGAGACCTCGGGTTTCGGCGTGTTTAATGACAAGGAAAAGCTCGCGCTGCTGCGCCGCCTTGCGGAGGCGCGCGGGCTGGTCGTACTTACGGACAGCGACGGCGCGGGCTTTGTGATTCGTAATTTTTTGAAGGGTGCCATCGACCCGGAGCTCATAAAGCATGCGTATATCCCGGATATACAGGGCCGGGAGCGGCGCAAATCCGCGCCCTCCAAGGAGGGAAAGCTCGGCGTAGAGGGAATGAGCGCCCAGGTGCTCATAGACGCGCTGCGCCGCGCAGGAGCGACGCTGGGGGACGAGGCGCCCACCCACCGGAGCGGCGGCATAAGCAAGTCCACGCTCTACGAGCTCGGGCTGAGCGGCTGCGCAGACAGCGCAAAGCGCCGCAGCGCGCTGCTGAAGAGGCTCGGACTGCCCGAACATCTCGGGGCAAACGCGCTGCTGGACGTGCTCAACGCGCTCTACACCGCTGAGGAGCTGCGCGAGCTCACAGCCGACGTTCCTCAATTATGACGCCGGCCAGCATTACGACTAGAAGTATCGCCTGGGGCAGCGTCAGCAGCTCCTGAGCGAGAAAGTATGTATCACAGCTTACAACTGAGAAAGAGCCCGCGTCCACCAGAAGCAGGAAGGCGCAGAAGAGCAGTACGCAGCTCAGCTGCAGACCGCGTATGAGCAGTTCCCAGGACGGCTCACACATGCAGAGCATGCGCCGGATCACCTTCAATGACCTCACCTCCATGCTGCTATTGTAGCCGTGCAGCGGGGGAGGGGGCAAGACAAAATATTTCCCAGCGGAAAATGCCGAAAGTGTGAAAAATGTAGTTGGCGCGGGAGTGCTGGCTGTGCTATACTCTTTTGGGAAGTATAGATATGGGGGGTAAAGCCATGAAATGCCCGTTTTGCGGCTATACAGAGAGCCGCGTTATAGACTCCAGACCCGCCGAGGAGGGCGCAACCATCCGCCGCAGGCGCGAGTGCCTCGCCTGCCAGAAAAGATTTACCACCTATGAGATAATAGAGCGGCTCCCGCTGGTTGTTATCAAGCGCGACGGCAGCCGCCAGACCTTCGACAAGGTAAAGCTCATAAACGGCATGGTCCGCGCCTGCGAGAAGCGCCCCGTCGCGCTCTCCTCGCTTGAGCAGATTGCCGACGACATAGAGCAGGAGCTCCAGAGCGCGCTGGAGCGCGAGATAAGCACCACCGAGATAGGCGAGATGGTCATGGACCGTCTCAAGGATGTGGACGAGGTCGCCTACGTCCGCTTCGCCTCAGTGTACCGTTCCTTCAAGGACATCAACACCTTCATGGAGGAGCTCACCAAACTCCTCAAGCAGAAGGAGAACTGATAAACCATGCACCTCAGCATAAGGCCCTGGGAGGCCGATGACGCGCCTGTTATCGTCGAGGCGCTGAGCGATACCGGGGTCACTGATAATCTCCGTGACGGCTTGCCTAAGCCCTACACGGAGGCAGATGCGCGTGATTACATAGCCTTTGCCCAAACTGCGGGTGAGGGTGCGTACGCCTTTGCTATCGTCGCCGACGGCGAGACTGTGGGCAGCATCCAGCTCACCAGGCAGCAGAACATACACCGCCGCACGGCTGAGCTCGGTTATTACGTTGTCCGCCGCCGCTGGGGCAGCGGCATATGCACCGAGGCTGTTAGGCAGATATGCCGCTTTGCTTTTGAAAATACCGACCTCCTCCGCGTTTTTGCGGAGCCATTTGCAGAAAACGCGGCCTCCTGCCGTGTGCTGGAGAAGGCGGGCTTCAAGCTCGAGGGCGTGCTGCGGCAAAATGCCGTCAAAAACGGTGAGGTGCGCGACATGCGTCTATACTCGCTCGTGAGGGAGGATATGTAATGAACGCGTTTTTGACGGTGTTCGGCGCAATGATCACCGTTTTCTTCGCGGCCCTGGGTGCGGCCTTCCGCAAGGGACGCGGCTGGAGATATGTGAACATAGTCGGCGACCGGGAGCGGTACGACAGGGAAAAGGTCCTGAAATTCATCGGTCTCGTCATGTGGGCCTTTGCTGTATGCTGCGGAGGCCTTTGGATGCTTGCCGGCCTCTTTGAAAATCTGAGATTTTTCTACGTCGGACTTATCGCTACAATCGTTGTTGCCGTCTTCACACTGGTGTACATGAACACCGGCGGCAGATTCCTCAAAAAATAAACACAGGGGATGAGGTCCCCCTCGGCCGTGAGGCCGGAACCGCTGTTTGGCTGATGACTTCTGCGCGCGGCATGTGCCGTGCGCGGGAGCATCGGCTTTTTTGCATTTTGAGAGGTGGAAAGCATGAAAAAGAACCTTGTTTTGGCCGCCGCTGCTATACCGACAGGCGTTGTGGTCGGCGCGGTGGACGCACTGTTCGGGCGCGTGCTGCTGTATCTTGGCGCGGTCAGGGACGCGCATACGGCATGGCTGCTGCCTTTCCTCGGCATCGTAGGAGCGCTCATGGCCTGGAGCTACCGCAAATTTGGCGCGGGCTGTGAAAACGGCATGGGCATGGTGTTCGAGGCCGGACACGCGAACAGGGAGGAGATACCGCTCAGGCTGGTGCCCTTCGTCATGTGCGCCACCTGGCTGACCCACCTTTTCGGCGGAAGCGCCGGCCGCGAGGGAGTGGCAGTGCAGCTCGGTGCGGCAATATCGCACCGCGTGGGTCGGCTGCTGCGCGTGGAGGACGCGCCGCGGCTCATGCTGATAACGGGCATCTCCGCAGGCTTCGCGGGACTGTTCCGTACTCCCTTCGCCGCCACGGCTTTTGCCATGGAGGTGCTGACCGTTGGACGCCTTGAGCACCGGGCGCTGCTGCCTGCCGCTCTCGCGGCGCTGTGCGCAAGCGTCACATCCGGGCTGCTTGGGCTGGAGAAGTTTGAGTTCTCCGTCAGTGCGGTGGTTAGCTGGGACGCGCTGCTGCTCATGAAGCTGGCGGCGCTCGGTGTGATATTCGGCCTGGTGGGAGCGGCATTTGCGTTTTTGCTGCGCAACGCCAAAAAAATAGCGCAAAACCGGCTCAAAAACCCGGTTTTGCGCGCGTTCAGTATGGGTGTTGTACTGTCAGTTGTGTTGTTTGTGCTCTACCGCGGCCGCTACTGCGGTCTGGGTACGAATCTGATAAACGCCTCGCTGTCAGGCGAGACAGTGTATGCCTGGGACTGGGCGCTGAAGCTGGCGCTCACTGTGCTGACGCTTGCAGCGGGTTTCCAGGGCGGCGAGGTGACGCCCCTGTTCTCGATCGGAGCGAGCCTAGGCGCGGTACTCGCGGCCATTTTCGGCCTTCCGGTTCCGCTGTGCGCCGCGCTGGGATATGCCGCGGTTTTCGGCTCGGCAAGCAATACACTGCTTGCACCGGCACTCATTGGCGCCGAGGTGTTTGGCTGGGCGAACGCGCCTGCGTTCCTCATAGCCTGCGCCGCCGCCTATGCCGTCAACGGAAACAAGTCTATCTACTCAGGACAAATACTGGCCTGAACAGGCATTTTTCTGCGCTTTGCATAGCAAAGGTCGTCGAAACAGCTGTTAATTTGTATTGCAGAGGGCGTAAGACGCGTGATATACTAATTGAGTTAAAAAATACTGCCCAGGGTCACGCGCTCCATGGTATACAGGCTGCTCAGATGGGCCAGGAGCTTTTCATAGGAGCCGGCCGCGCTCTCCGCGTCGTGGGAGCGAACATCGCTCATGAGTTCGAAGAAGGCGTCTGTCGTGCTGTCTATCTCCGAATGCCGGATGAAAATGTGCGTGTAGCCGTCTGCGTCAAGCCATTCGTCAGCCGCCTTGGAGAGCGTCTCCTCAGCCAGCTCAAACTGTCCGCTGTTGCAGTAGGCGCGTGAGAGCTCGAGTTGCTCTGTAAGCCCGCCGGTGAAGTCCTTGAGATAGTTTAGGTTTATCCAACTGCCTATCGCCAGCAGCAGAAGTACTGCTCCGGCCGCTATTTCTCGCTTCATCAGACGACCTCCTTTGGAGCGTAGTATATCCCACCTGCGGCGTCAAGCATCAGCAGATACACGTCGCCTGGTCCGGAAGCGCCGCGGCGCTTGAGCTCCTGACGAAGCCAGACCTCGTCCCGACCAGCAATGCGCAGATTGTCGCGCATGAGCTTGCCGTCGTTGATGATTATCACCGGATAACCGGTGTCCCGCGGCGTAAGTCCGAGATCCCGCGCCGTCGCCGGGCGGAACTCGGGAAAGAGTATGACGCTGAGCGTTCCGTCCGTCTCCAGTACGGCGTATTCGACCTGCGATGCGTCGGTTATGCTCTGGGCGCGGAGTTCCTCATAGAGTTCCTCAAGGTTGAGCCGGCAGCGGCGCATTTCCTTCTGGTCGATCTTGCCGCGGCGTATGAGGAAGCAGGGCCGCCCGAAAAGCAGCGTCCTCAGTCCCGCGTGCCGCAGGGCCGCACCGGAGATGATGAGCTCGCAGCAGGAAAGCACTATGATGGGCAGCAGGCCGTTCATGAGCGGTATGCCGATGTCCTGCAGTGGATGTGCAGCGAGGTCCGCTATGAGTACGGCGATGGCCAGCTCCGGCAGTTCAAGCTCGCTGAGCTGGCGCTTGCCCATCAGGCGCATTGATACCACGAGCGCGAAATATACGACGAGCGTTCGGATAATAATTATAGCCAAGTAATCACTCCCCGCATATATTTTTACCTGTATTGGAGGCTGTTATAAGTATGGAAGGGAACAAAAGGCCGGAAATGGAGAGAATCACGACTCCTGAGCTCGCGGAGAAGTTCATCGCCGAGCAGGTTGAGGCGCTGCGCGCGCAGATAGGCAGCGGCAAGGTGCTGCTGGCTCTCAGCGGCGGCGTCGACTCGTCCGTCGTTGCGGCGCTGCTCATCAAGGCTGTGGGCAAGCAGCTCGAGTGCGTGCATGTGAACCACGGTCTGATGCGCAAGGGCGAAAGCGAGCAGGTCATAGAGGTCTTCCGTAATCAGCTCGGAGCCAACCTGACGTATGTCGACGCCGTGGATCGCTTCCTGGACAAGCTGGCCGGCGTGTCTGACCCGGAGACCAAGCGTAAGGTCATAGGCGCCGAGTTCATCCGTGTGTTCGAGGAGGAGGCCCGCAAGCTTGAGGGCATCGGCTTCCTGGCGCAGGGCACGATATATCCCGACATCATCGAGTCCGGTCCGGTAAAGAGCCACCACAATGTCGGCGGCCTGCCCGAGGACCTGAAGTTTGAGCTGGTCGAGCCGGTGAAGTTCCTGTTCAAGGACGAGGTGCGCGTGGTTGGCAAGGCTCTGGGCCTGCCTGACAATATGGTGTACCGTCAGCCGTTCCCGGGCCCCGGCCTGGGTGTGAGGTGCGTGGGCGCCATCACCCGCGACCGCCTCGAGGCTGTCCGCGAGAGCGACGCTATCCTGCGCGAGGAGTTTGCGAATGCTGGCCTCGACAAGACTGTGTGGCAGTATTTCACTGTGGTGCCGCCGATAACAAGCACCGGTGTGCGTGACGGCAAGCGCGTGGACGCCTGGCCGGTCGTCATCCGTGCTGTGAATACGGTCGACGCCATGTCTGCCACCGTAGCCACCCCCGACTGGCCCCTTCTGCTCAAGATAACCGACCGCATCCTCGCTGAGGTCCCCAACGTCAACCGCGTCCTCTACGACATGAGCCCCAAGCCGCCCGCGACGATCGAGTGGGAATGATAATTTAGCTTCTTCTAAGTCCCCGAAATGCCTGAAAACACAGGCGTTTCGGGGATTTTGCCGCTTTCACCGGCTACAAGCTGGCTACATCAAACGGGATTTTTGTAGCCAGAGAGCTCATCGAGCTATGGCGTCGAGCTGTCTAGCTACTTCGGCCTGCTTGTTCGGATACAGGTGGCTGTACGTGTCCATCGTGTTCTACACCTTCTCATGCCCTTGGTTCTGGTAGTGCTTATTGATGTCGGTGAGCTACTTGACGCACGAGCCTGTGATTGTACAGGCCTATGAAGTGACCGCATAACACAAAGGTTACTACGCTTACAGAGGTAAAATAGGTGCTCAAAAACAAGCAACGTAACCATTGCACATACGAAAATCTCCCGACCACAAGGTCGGGAGATTTTCTCGTCAAGGGGCCTAGAGTGTTGCCCTAACAAGCCAAATGAGCAAAATGGGACCCTCGTCGCCATGCTTGGTGGGTAAAAGTCAAAGATAACCGCATAATTGTGAAGCGGTGCACGTGCTCGGGCACATACCGACTTTATGCTGGAGTTGAGTGTACGTTAACCATTGGAATTGCATGTAAGCACAATTGTGACTGCCTACAACCTGTGTATCTCTATGTATGTTTTAAATTATGCTCAGATAAAAGCTACTTTTTGCCATCGGTATGACGCAGAACAAAACCTGTCACACGTTTTTTAAAGTCTTCACTTGCACAGCAACGCAGCTGACATTCGATCTCGTCTGCAAGATACTCATCAAAGCCTTTGAAAATGTGTTTATAGACGAGAGCCTTCATCTCGGCATAGGCCTCTTTGGGACCAGAGGCAAAACTTTGAGCCTGTTTCTTCGCTTCGTCAAGCAGCTGATCGATAGGCACGACCTTGGCGGCTATGCCGATGCGCTCGGCTTCGTCGGCGCGAACGGTTCGGCCGGTCATGGCAAGCTCGGCGGCTCGTCCAATGCCCAATGAATTGCACATGAGAAACAGTCCGCCACAGTCGGGTATTAGCCCTACGTGCACGAAGGCTGCAGTAAACTTCGCATCTGTTGCTGCGATGGTGTAGTCTGCAGCAAGAGCCAGCATGAAGCCGCCTCCGGCTGCATAGCCACGAACTGCCGCAACAACGGGCTTGGGCATGAGCTTGATCTTTTTGGTCAGAGTCGCCACTTTCTGAAAGCTTGCCTTGAAGTCGATGGTGTTGTGGCATGCGCCCTCGTACATGTCGAACACGTCGCCGCCGCTGGAAAAGGCCGAGCCATTGCTTGCGATCAGCAGGCAGCGAACACCGTCGTCTGCTGCGGCAAGCTCCAGAGCCTCATTCAGCTCGTCTATCATGCGCGCGTCAAAGGCGTTCCGGTTCTTCTCACAATTAAGAAGTATCGTGCCGACGCCGTCCTCCACGGAGTAAATGATCTTAGAAAATTCCATACTTTCACGCTCCTATTCCCTCTCGGTCATGGGCAGGGCGACGATTGCCGTGCCCTCTGTGGTTACCGTGCCGTCCTCCAGCGTGCTTGAAACAGCGAGCTCGACGAGGCCGCGGCCGTTTTCTATGCGCTTGCCGGTGACGTGACCGTGATAGGTCGCGGTGTGACCGCAGCAGGTGAATTTCTTGAGCCGGATGGGCCCTATCTGAACGCACTTGCCATCCAGGCCGATGTACTCGCTCAGGAGCCGGTAGAAAGCCGCCATGATGAAGGTGTTGTTCACATACATGTCTGGTGCGCCGCGGCCCTTGGCAAATTCGCTGCTGCAATGGGCAAGGTTGAAATCGCGCATCGCGGACGCTGCCATGACCATGCGCTGTTTTGAGAGAAAGAACGAGACCGCCGGCAGCTCTTCGCCTGTCTCGATGTCTTCAAAGTACCGCTGTTTTGTCCAGTTAGCCATATTCGCCCTCCGTCATATTCCGAGAAAGGTCACATATTCAAACGTGGCCTTTTCGCTGCCGTCCGCGCCGGTCATCTTGTCCTGCACAGTCAAAAATGCGCCGTCCGCTATCCTGAGCTTCTTGGGGTACACCTTGGTGAGTACTGACTGCCTGCTTATGTGCTCGCCGGGATATATCGGCTCGCCGCAGATTAGAGTGACGTCGGTCACAAAGCCGTTGACCGAGGGCACGCCGAGCTCGGTGGCGTATATGCCGGGGGAGATGGGCTTCTCGCCCATGGGCTCCTGCCCCGGCTGCCAATAGGGCTCTATGGACGCTATCGTGGCGAAGAACGGGGGCGCGACAACGTCCTTATAGCCGTGGGCTATGGCGGTGTCCCTGTCGTAATGCAGCGGGCAGTCAATCTCCATCGCCTCGCAGACGAACCGTATCCAGGCCGTGCTCACCTCGTCCACGCCGCCGCTGGGGGAGGAGAGGGCACCCAGCTTGTCCTCTTCGAGCTTCTTCCAGAAATCATTCATCGCCGGCCCTCCTTTCGGGTCTCAGCGGCTCTTGAGCCGCCGGAGCATGGCATCACAGACCTCGTCCATGTCCGCAACGATGCCGTAGTCGCAGTAGTTGAAAATGGGCGCAGAGGAGTCAGTATTCACGGCGACGAACTTCTCGGCGTCCACGCCGGTGACGTGGTTGACCGCGCCGCTGACGCCGAAGCCGATGTACAGCCGGGGCTTCACCATGACGCCGGACTGGCCGACCTGCAGCCTGTACGGCAGCAGCTCGCGGTCCACGACGGGCCTGGTGCAGGCCAGCTTGCCTCCGAGCAGGGAGGCGAGCTCGCGGTACTTTGGAAGGCTCTCTTCCTTGACCGCCGCGCCGACGCAGACGATGACCTCACAGTTTGCAATGTCCAGCTCGGGGTCAAAGGCGTTGGCCTCGAAGCTGAGCAGCTTTGTGCGTATCTGGTCGGCGGGGAAGGAGATGCTCTCGTTTATAACCTTGATGTTCCCGCGGCACCCTGCGGGGGCGTGCTTGAACGTGCCGGGGCGTATCGTGCCGACCTGGGGCCGGAGCACAGGTATGGTTATGACGGCCATGATCTTGCCGCCCGCGGCTGGCTCGACGAACTCGATGTCCTGTGTCTCGGCGTTATAGATGAGCTCGGTGGCGTCGCTGGTGCAGCCGGTCTCCAGCCGCGCGGCAAAGCGCGGGGCAAAGTCGCGGCCGTTGGTGGTGCCGCCGACGAAAACGGCGGAGGGCGTGTACTTCCGGCAGAGCTCGGTGAAGAGGTTGGTATAAGCCTCGGTGTTGTAGCGCTCATAGCCGGTGCCGGAGACAAGGATAAGCTTGTCGACGCCGCAGTCCTTTATCCTGTCCAGCTCAGCCTCCGGCAGCTCTCCGGTAGCGACGGCGACAAGCGCGTCGCCGCTCTTGTCGCAGAGCTTGCGCACCTCGCAGCAGAGCTCGAGCGAGACCGGGTGCACGACGCCGTCGGTGTGCTCTATGTAGACCCACATGTCTTTATAATTCTTCTTGTCCAATTCCTGCACCCCCTCAGTCTCCGATGAGCTCAAAGAGCTTTGCGACGCTGGCGTCCGTGCTGCCCTCGTCGATTATCACGCCCGGCTCGGGCAGAACGGGCGGGAACATGCGCGGCACCTTGGTGGGAGAACCGGCGTCGCCTATGCGGCCGCGGTCCAGGCCAGGGATGTCGTCCGCGGTGATGGTTGTTATGGGAGCTTTCTTTGCCGCCATCTTGCCCTTGAGATTTGGGATGCGGGCGGGGTAATTGGTCTTTTCCATGGTTAAGAGGCAGGGCATGGCAACCTCAAGGGTCTCAATGCCGGTCTCAAGCTCGCGCTCTACGACGAGCTTGCCGTTTGCCTCGTCAACGGACTTTATGAGGCTGGAGCTGGTCACCTGGGCAGCGCCGAAGCGCTCGGCCAGCTGGGCGCCCATCTGGCCGGTGGCACCGTCCAGGGTTTCCTTGCCGCAGAAGATGAGGTCAAATTTGTCCACCGTATTTGCTGCGGAAACTATGGAATAGCTGGTTGCGAGGGTGTCTGCGTTGCCGAAGGCGCGGTCGCTCACCAGAACGGCCCTGTCGGCGCCTACGGCGAGGCACTCCCGAAGCGCAGACTCGGCTCCGGCCGGGCCCATGGTTATGAGAGTTATCTTGCCGCCGTAAGTCTCTTTGACCTTGACGGCGGCGGAGAGGGCGTTGGCGTCGAGTGGGTTCAAAATGGCGGGGACTCCCGCGCGGATGAGGGTGCCCGTCTCCGGGTCCATCTTCATCTGGTCTACATCGGGGACCTGCTTTACGCAGCAGAGTATCTTCAGCATTACAGTATTACCACCTTTCCGGGGTTGAGGATATTCTTCGGGTCAAAGGCCGCTTTTTCAGCCGTGAGCTTGGCGTATTCGGCGGCGTTAGAGAGCGCCTTTAGCGCCTCGCGCTTGGAATAGCCCACGCCGTACTCACCGACTATGTCGCCGCCGAGCTCGGCGCATTTTTTATAGACAGCCTCGGCCAGAGCGGCCATGGCGGGGGCAAAGTCTGCCTTCGCCGCGTCGGACACGGTGTGGATATGCAGCCCGCCGCTGCCGGCATGGGCATAGCACATGACGCTCAGGCCCTTTTCTGCGCCGAGGGACTTTGCAAAGTCTACGAGCGCTGCGATCTGCTCCGTTGGAACATCAATGTTGAGCTCACCGGAGCTCTTGGCCGTTTCCATGGAGGTGTGAAAGGCGTCGTGTGCGGCCCAGACGCCGCGCTTGAGCGTGGGCGTGTCGACGACGAGAATGTCAAGGCACTTCAACTCCTCCGCGAGCTCGGCTATGGCCTCCATCTGTTCGTCCAGAGCGTTGTCGCTTTCGCCCTCGAGCACGACCATCAGAGTTGCGCCCACGCGCTCGCCGTCCATCTCAACGGGGAAGACAGGGCTGCCGGTGACCTTGCCGGAAAACTCAACTATGTCGGTGTCGAGATACTCGAGCGCCGCGGGGCTGAAGCCTGCGGCCTTTATCTTTGCGGCGGCGCTTATGCAGGACTCCGTGTCCGCAAACGGCAGGAGGAGTATGACGTCGCACGTGGGCTTCTCTGCCAGCCTGAGAGTGAGCTCGGTTATGACGGCAAGGGTGCCCTCAGAGCCTATTACCGCGGCGTATCCCGGCTTGTCGGAGAGCCTGGCGACGGTGCCGTCAGCAAGGACGATGACAGCGTCGGCAATGTAGTCCCTCGTGGAGCCGTACTTGATCGCGGATGGGCCGCCGGCGTTTGTGGAGGCATTGCCGCCGATGGTCGCAGTTTGCTCGCCAGGGTCTGGTGGGTAGACCAGACCGTGCTTTGCGGCCTCGGCCTTCACGTCCTGCAGCAGGACGCCGGGCTGGACGGTAAGCGTCTTTGCCGCCTCGTCAAAGGAGAGAATACCGTTCATTTCCTTCACGGACAGGACAACTCCGCCGTTTATGGGCACGGAGCCGCCGGCCCTGCCGGTGCCTGCGCCGCGCACGGTCACGGGCACGCCGTATTCGCTGCAGAGCTTGAGCACCGCCGCCGTATCCTCCGTACTGCGGGCGGAGATGACAACGTCCGGAGCGTATTGCGCCGCGCTGAGCAGCTCGTCATGTGTATAATCCGCCCCGATAGCATCACCGGTCATGAAGGGCAGGTAATTCAGCTGTGAAGTCAGTGCGGCAATAAAATCCTTATTCATGAGCATGAACCTCCATTGTTGACTGCTTTCAACAAATAGACAAGCAATAATTATGCCAATACAACGAATCTAATATTAATTGTTGCGAACTCCGCAATATTGTGATATTTTGAACATGCAGATCCGGGAAGAGGTGTGAAGATTGCGGGCGAAAGTACAGACCTCAGTAAGACAAACAACCAGCCTGTCGCCAAAAGCGCTGGCCTCGACTGTTGTGCTGCAAATGAGTAGCCAGGAGTTGGAGCAATATGTGGACAGGATACGCACTGAAAATCCTGTTATCGATTTTGAGCCTGCGCCCGGGGCGGACGCGGAGCTGATAAAAAAACTCAAGTGGCTATCAGAGCGCAGCAGAAAGAATGGACCAAGGCAGAGCGAGCAGGCCGACGACGCTGAAAAGGTTGAGCCGTGGGCATATGTGGCAGACAGGAACGCCATGTTTTCTGAAAGCCTGACTATGCAGCTTTGCGGCATGAGGTTGGACCGTGGCTCGGAGAGAACGGCAAGGTACATAATTGAAAGCCTTGACGAAAGCGGCTATTTCAAGGAGGACGTATTTGAGTCGGCAGAACTTTTGCATACGTCACCTGGCGAGTTCCTCAATGTTTTAGG
The DNA here is from genome assembly GCA_900546485.1 of uncultured Eubacteriales bacterium. GTDB lineage: Bacteria > Bacillota > Clostridia > Oscillospirales > Oscillospiraceae > Scatomorpha. Next base: position 884 of record URDK01000021.1, on the reverse strand, counting down.
GCAGCTTCAGGCATCATTGGAGCCTGCGGGGCTCTGTGCTCAGTCTCTGGAGCAGTGCCTTGTTCTGCAGCTGGAGCGCTGCGGGGCCGATGAGCTTGCTCAGGAGATAGCGGCGGAGCACCTTGCCTCTGTAGCAAAGGGCGACGCGGCGGGGCTTGCGAAGAATCTTAATGTGCCGAAGGCAAAAGTTCAGCAGTGCTTTGAGCTGATACGAACCTTGGACCCAAAGCCGGGACGAACGGCCATCCCAGCAGAGCCTGAACCGTATGTGGTTCCTGATGTGCTGGTGGAGGTGGTAGATGACGCTGTGAGCGTCAGCATGTTCAGCCCTAGCCCGCGCATCTCCATAAGCGAATATTACCTCGATATGCTGCGCATAACGCAGTCGCAGGAGGTCAAAGCTTATCTGACGGACAACGTGAAACAGGCGAAATGGCTTCGATACTGCATCGGCCAGCGGGATAACACGATGCTCAGAGTGGCAAAACTGATAGCCGAGCGGCAGAAGGAGTTTTTTATCAGCGGGCCTTCGGGCCTTAGACCGATGACGCTCTCCGAGGCCGCGGACGAGCTGGGACTGCACAAGTCCACCGTTTGCCGGGCGATAAACGGTAAGTTCATCGCCTGCTCTTGGGGCTGCTTTGAGATGAGCCGGTTTTTCCCACGCAGCTTGGGACAGAGTGCTGCGGAGCTCACATCCGGCGAGCTTGAGGAGCGCATAAAGGCGATAGTGGCCGGGGAGGACAAGCTGCATCCTTACAGCGACCGCGAGATAGCAGAGCGGCTGAGCGAAAACGGCGTCGGGGTGTCCCGCCGGACCGTTGCCAAATACCGCGCGGCAGCGGGTGTACCGGACACGTCCGTGAGGCGCCGCAGAGAATAGA
>URDK01000020.1 GCA_900546485.1 uncultured Eubacteriales bacterium | reverse complement strand
CCGTCAGTTTGAATCTCAGCGGCGGAAAAGACTTCACGCCCGCCCCCTCGCTTCTGAGCGCGGACGGGGCAACGCCGTGGACGCTTTGGAAGGCCCGGTTGAACGCCGTCGGCGACGAATAGCCGTACTTGAGCCCGACGTCTATCACCCTCTCGCCGCTTTGAAGGTCCACGGCGGCCAGAGACATCCGGCGCCGCCGGATGTACTCCGAGAGCGGCACGCCCGCTATGTAGGCGAACATCCTCTGGAAATGATACGTCGAACACAGCGCTATCCTCGCGAGAGCCCCGTAGTCGATGCTCTCGGTGATGTGCTCCTCTATGTAGTCGATGACCTCGTTGAAGCGTTCAGTCCAGTCCATGTCTTTTCCTCCCTGTGTGGGCTATGATACACCCTCTGTCCGGGCAATGCCTCGCTTTTCATGCACGAAACGGAGAAACGGCACAGCTCCGGCTGTGCCGTTTCCTTTCAGGCGGCTTATTATTCCTTGAAGTACACGAAGCCCGACTGGCTGTTCTCCGGATAACCCAGCGTCCAAGCCTTGGCGCCGCAGTTGGGACAGGTCTTCTCGGCGGCGTTGAGCTCGTCGATATAGGCCTCGGCGCGCATGACGTACATGTTCGTCTTGCGCATTTTGCCGCACTTGCCGCAGAATACGATGTAGTTGGCGTAGCTGTCGAACACGCCGCGTTTCCGGTCCGCGAGCTCGGCCTCCGTCAGCGGGCGCGGCCTGATATTGTCGTTTACTATCATATCCCGCCTCCTATATGACGTGCTCCGGCTTCTTTTTGTCGTAGTGCTTGTTCAGGAATGGCAGCACCACGCTGCGCATCAGTTTCATGTCCAGGTTAAATATATACACCGTGAAAAGCAGCGCCACGACCGCAAAGAGCGCCGCGAGTATCTTCCAAAAGACCTTCATTTCTTCCCCTCCTTACCAGCCCTCGGAGTCGTCGAAGTCGACGAGCGAGGGGTCGACGGGCTCCTCGTGGAGCACCGTGGTCATGTAGTCGTTGACGACCTTCCTCGCCTCGGCCGTCGGCACCGTGCGGCAGTCCATGAGCGCGTGCGGCATCCACATGATGTGGAACTCGGGATGCTTGCGGAACTCCTCCTCAAGCAGGCCCTGGCAGCCGGCCATGCCCTTGCAGCCGATGTCGTCGTACATGACTATCATATCGCAGTTGAACTTCGCCGCGGTCTCGAACATCATCAGGATGTGGCGGTTGCCGCCTACCGTGTGCGTGCGCATGGGCGTGCGCGCGTGGAGGTCCGCAAGGTCGCTCATCATCTCGTCCCGGTCCTCCAAATCCACGATGTTGTGGCCCGTGAGCGAGTCCATGTTGATGACCGTCATGATGCCCCAGCACTGATAGAGCCAGCTGGTCGAGTTGTCGTAATAGGTCGAGCCGCAGCTCCAGGCCAGGGCGCGGTGGCGGTACTTGAAGGGCTTGATGTCCTCCGCAAGGCACTTCTCAAAGTATTTCCAGATTATCTTCGCCTCGCGCTCAAAGTGCTTGTTCGCGCCCTGCTGGTACATGTAGATGCGCCAGAAGCTCTGCGCGCAGCTGTTGAGGGCGATGTTGTCGCACTTTGCGTAGACGTCCCACTTGTTCGTCTCGTGGATGTTCAGCTCGTTGAAGCGGCGCATGCCCTCGGTGAAGGCGTCCCAGTTGAACTTCTGCCCGAACTGCTCCTCGAGGAAGCTGATGGCGGAATATATCTCGTGCACGCCGAGCTCCTTGGTGGTCGGGTCGTCGTACATGAGCGGCGTGACGAAGGCGTGAACGGCCTTTTTGCCGTCGCCGGAGAGACGGCGGTACATTGCGGCGTTGTCCATCATGTTCGCGTCGCAGGGGTTGTTGGTAGAGACATAGCAGTTGCCGATGTCCGGGTACTCGTCCTCGACGGCGACGCCGACCTCGACCAGCGGCAGGGTGCACATATCCTGCGGTATGCCCGTCGACACGGCCTGGTCGACGTAGTAGCAGCCGTAGTGCTTGTTCATGATGGGTATCATGAAGGCCGGGTGCTGCTGGATGTTGATGGCCTCGAAACCCGGGAAGCCGAACATTATGTGCTTAGGCAGCGTATAGTCGAAGCCTATGGTGCGCTCGGTCCATTTCGTCTCGCCGAAGCGCCGGTCGGCGCGGATGAGCTTCCATATGGTGTCGATGGAGTCCGAGACCATGGCGTTTATGGCGTGGTGGTCGGCGCGCAGGGGAATGCCCCGGTCGCCGCAGGTCCAGCGGTCCACCATGGCGGGGGTGCAGAGGTAGGCCGAGAGCCAGCGGTATTTCCAGAAGGCCCTGACCATCCTTATGGGGTCGCGCATGATGAGCCCGGACATCTTGCCCCAGGTTCCCAGCCACCAGCCGAAGTCATGGGCCGTGTCCACAAAGCCGCGCCACTCGCGGCGGTTGAGTATGTTGGTCTTTTCTATGTAGCTGTCGCCAATGAAGCCGCAGAGGGGCTCGCCCTTGGCAAAGTTGCGGAAAGAGCCCCATTTTTCCCTGAAGCTGTGCTTTTGCTTTGCCATGTCACGCACCCTCCTTCTGCTCGGCGGCCTGGATGCGCTTTATCTCGAGAGACTCCACAAAGGCCTGGAAGCGGGTCCTGAGCTGGCCGGAGGCCGCGCAGGTGTAGTCACGCTCTATCTGGCAAACCGGCAGCGTGCCCGGTACGGCAAAGCCCTCGGTTAGCCAAGCGGAGTCCTGCGCGCGCTCGTAGCCCCAGTACTCGCAGAACTTCATGCTCTCGATGATGACGCCCTCGGCGCCGTATTCCTTCGCCTTGTTGTAGACATACAGCTTTCTCGCGCGAAGGTTCTCGGGACCCATAGCGCGCGGGCAGTGGTTATTATAGAGGTAGTGGCGCGCTATGGCATCCAGCGCCGTCTCGCCCTCGAGTATCTCTATCGGCTCCCGTCCGGGCATGGAGCCGAAGCAGTAGCGGTCCGCCACCACCATGGCGCCGCACATTTCAAGCATCTTCGTGAACTCGGGGTCGTCTATCTCCGCGCCCGTCACCATCACGCGCGCACGGAACCAAGGCTTCGGCTCCGGCTCACGGGTCTTCAGCTCCTCGAGTGTTTCACGCAGCAGGGGCAGGATCAGGTACTTCGGGCAGGTCAAACTCGCCAGCTGCATGACGTGGAACTCGTAGCCCGTGATGACAGGGTTTTCAGCCTTGCGCAGCTCACCCATCTCGCTTATAATGCGGCAAAGCTCATTGTGCTCGGCGATGGCGGCGCGCAGACGCTCCTCAGAGAAGTCCACGCCGTAGGTCTCGCGCAGGGGTTCGAGGATCTTCTTTTCCATCTGCCGTCTGTAATAGCCGACGTGCCATTCGCTGCGGTTTATCGGCATGTCGATGCAGGCGACGAAAAACTTGTCCTTGGGGATGAGGTCGCAGTATTCGAAATACTGCTCCATGCGGTTCATAGTGCAGCAGCACTCCTGGCCAATGAGCGCGTCGAGGAAGTTGTAGCCGCCCTCGAAGGCGCGCTCCAGGATGCTCTTGGAGTAGGGACACGAACGGTTGGTCATGTAGTAGGTGGCCATATCCGGGCTTGTGCAGCCGGGCGCGCGCAGACGCACGCCGAAGCAGCCCTCGACGTCGAGCAGCACCTCCGGTATGTAGGAGCAGTTGTAGCCGAGCGCGAGCTTTCCCTCCGACTGGGCCTGCTTCACCAGCTCGTTGTTGGCCGCGCGCAGCAGCTCCTCAAAACGGATAAGGTGCCTCAGGTCTCTCAAAATTTGTACCCCCCTCTGCGTTATTGTCAAATTGCCATATATTTGCGTTTTCATTATACTTCCTTTGTTAATAATAGTCAACTATATTGTTAAATATATGGCGTTTTCCAACGTTTATCTCTCCAAATGTCCAGCATTTTATGGCACTAATATGCAAAACTAAACTCGTGGTTGAATAACGCGCAGTTTTTGTTTATAATAGCATTATCGGATAGTGTGCACGGTACAGCACGATAAGTTTCATGTGTTCACGTAAGGAGTTGACGAACATGGAGGAACCGAGGACCGACCGCAGGGTCCGAAAGACTAAGAAGCAGCTCCGCATGGCGCTCACCACGCTGATGATGGAAAAGAGCGTGGGAGAGATAACGGTCCGCGAGATAGCCGAGCTCGCCGACGTCAACAGAGGCACATTTTACGCACATTACAAGGATGTTTACGACCTTTTGTCCCAGCTGGAGGAAAATATCTTCGTTCGTCTCGAGGAGATAAGCGTCATAAACAGCTCCCCGGACTGGGACCAGTCCACCTATCACTATCTGGAGGACGTGCTCACACTGTGCTATGAGAGCGCGGACGTCTACCGCGCGCTCATCTGCCGGAACAACGATATGGAGTTTCAGCAGCGCCTTTTTGAGACGCTGAAAAACCAGTACATGAGCAAGTTCCTCGAACGCACCTGCACCGCAGACAAGCGCGAGCTCGACCTCTTCTGCTCCTTCATCGTGCAGGGGATGCTGTCCATCACGAAGGACTGGATGAATTCCGGACTGCGTGAGTCCCCGGCTGAGATGGCGAAGATGGGCGGAGACTTCATCATGCGGGGCGTGGCCGCCCTGCGAGGAAAATAATATCCGGAGGAAAAAATGAAATTCAGCTTTGGCAACTTCAGCAATTTCGGCAATTTCTCTCAGGACCCCAACACCGGCGAGTACTCCTGGACACCGCCGCGCAGCCAGGGTGAGGGGCCCAAGAAACCGCGCCGAACCTTTTCCCGCGCAGCCAGCTTCGGCATCAGCCTGGCCGTGACGCTGGTATTTGGATTTTTGTACTTCTATTTCAAGCTCCCGGCAATCAACATCCACTCTGGAGACTTCTATCTCTTCATCATACTGCTCTGCGCGGTCTACTGCGTCTGCGCCCTGCTGCTGGCGGGTTTCCGCGCGGACGGTGTGAGGGGCTACGTCTCAGAGGCGCGCAAGAAGGCGGCGATACCCTTCTACATCGTCTGCCTGTGCATAGTCGTGGCCGTTGTGGGCAGCGTCATAGGCTGGAAGCTCTTCCGCGCACGCGACTATTCCGAGCTTCTGCCCATAGAGGACGGCGACTTCGCCGCGGACGTGGCGGAGATCTCCTTTGACCAGATCCCCATGCTGGACTCCGCCTCGGCAAACGTCCTCGCCAACCGCAAACTCGGCGAGCTCTCCGACCTCGTCAGCCAGTTCGAGATCTATGACGACAGCTTCCAGATAAACTACCAGAACCGCCCCGTGCGCGTCACCTACCTCAACTACGGCGATTTCTTCAAATGGTGGGGCAATCAGAAGAACGGCATTCCAGCCTACATGGTCATAGACATGGTCACGCAGGAGGTCACGGTCCAGCGGCTCGATGAGGGCATCAAATACTCCCCCTCCGAGTACTTCTTCCGCGATATTGACCGCTATCTGCGCTTCAAGTACCCCACAAAGATGTTCACGGACGTGAACTTTGAGGTCAACGAGGAGGGCGAGCCCTACTGGGTCGCCACGGTGGTCACAAAGAAGGTCGGCCTCTTCGGTGGCGAGGACGCCGTCGGTGCCGTGCTCGTGAACGCCGTCACCGGCGAGAGCACATATTACGACGTGGCCGACGTGCCGCAGTGGGTTGACCGCGTGTACACCGCCGAGCTCATTCTCGAGCAGTACAACTACTACGGCCTCTACCAGGGCGGCTTCTGGAACAGCCTCTTCGGACAGAGCGGCTGCACCGAGGCCACGAGCTACTATAACTATATAGCCCAGGACGACGACGTGTGGCTCTACACCGGCATCACCTCCGTCACGGGCGACCGCGGCAACATAGGCTTCATCCTCGTCAACCAGCGCACCAAGGAGGCGCGCTATTACCCCTGCGCGGGCGCTGAGGAGAGCTCGGCCATGGCCTCGGCCCAGGGCGCGGTGCAGCAGTACTCCTACGTGGCGACCAGCCCGCTGCTCCTGAACATCGGCGGCCAGCCGACCTACTTCATGGCCCTGAAGGACGCCAGCCAGCTGGTCAAGATGTACGCCATGGTCAACGTCCAGCAGTATAACGTCGTCGCCACCGGTACCTCGGTCTCGAGCTGTATTGAGAGCTACGAGCGTCTGCTGGCCGAAAACGACATCACGATTGAGGGCGGCGTCAGCACGGATACCAGTGAGGTGACCGGCGTCATCGAGGATATACGCAGCTCCGTCATAAACGGCAACAGCGTCTACTATATCAAGCTCGAGGGCGAGGACGTGTATTACGCTCTCAGCGCCGCGGACAGCCCCGAGGCCGCGATATTGAACGTCGGCGACCGCGTCAGCTTCCACGCGGCTGAGTCGGAGGAAGCCATAATTCAGGCGAGCGGGCTGGAACTCTCCTGAGAAGCACAACCAAAAACGCGGAGCGCAGGATTGCGCTCCGCGTTTTTTCCATCTATCCGCTCAGAGCAGCTCTATCGTCATGAGCAGCTCCAGCTCGGAACCGAGCCAGCCGTTGAGCTCGCAGGTGACGGCTGCCGAGGGCAGCTCCAGCCTGAAGTTCTCCGCATACAAGCCGCCGTAGGCCGCCAGCCGCTCGATGTCAACTAGCTGCATGCTCCGCTCGTAGAAGTCAAGCACGCCGCTGCCCTCGCGGCCCCAGACGCTGCCCCTCAGAGCCAGCTCCAGCTCCTGCGTCGGGAAGTTCAGGCTCACGCGCCCGGGGATACTCTCAATGCGCAGCTCGAGCTTTTCCAGCACGCCCTCCGTCTCGTAAAGGCTGTACTCCGCCTCGTAGCCCATGAGCTCGAGACGGGTCGAGTTCTCGCTGCTGCGCTCCCAGCCCTCGGGCGTGAGCGAGACGTTCGAGTACAGATAGCCGTCCATGTGCGCGAGGCCGTTGTAGTTTTCGCAAAACTCCGCCGCCGAAATATCCCCGCGGTTTTTGGGCATCTGCGAGAGCTGTTCGTTGATGAAGCCAAGAAAAAGCACCAGGCAGACGGCAGCCGCATAGACGGCGATCAGAAACCCCTGGTGTTTCCGCCAGAGTCGAAGCTCCGAGCCCGCCTCCCAGGACAGGGGCCGGCCCTCCCTGTGCTTCAGCCAGCTGAGTATGAGCAGTACCTGGGATAGTATGGGCACGTAAAAGCCCAGGCCGCTGCTGAGCACGTCGAAGGTGCGGCGCGCAGCCTCTCCGAAGCCCAGCCTCCCGCCGTCCGGGCGCTCCACATACAGGCCCAGCAGCCGCTTGCCCGGCGTCGTGCCGAAATAGTGCAGGCAGAGCGGCTCGAGCAGCAGCATGAGCGCTATGGCGCCGACTGTAAGCGTCACCGAGACGCCGACACCCGAGAGATCCACGTTCGGCCTCGCTATGAGCATGATGGGCGTCAGCAGCAGCTGCTCGCAGAGCAGATAGTCCAGCGTGCGGGCAAAGTACCTGCGCCAGGGGCAGATGAGCTTAGGCTCCGCGTCCTCCTCCGGCGGTACCGCGCCGGTCTCCAGCTCGCCCAGCCATCTTTGGACGTCAAGGCTCTCAAAGTTCTCTCCCGAGAGCATGATGTCCCTGCAGACCGCCTCGGAGCTGCTCAGCCCCCTGCGCTCGAGAGCGAGCCGGCTTGCGTGCCGCTCCATCGCCGCCGCAAGCCCCAGCTCTCCCCTCTGCAGCCTGAGTATCTCGGAGAGCGGCAGGTCCAGCGCGCGCAGCAGCTTCAGCCTCAGCAGCAGCTCCAAATCGGCCTCGGAATAGTCCCTGTAACCGTTCTCGCGCCTCGCGGGCGAGAGAAAGCCCTCAGACTCGTAAAACCTTATATTCGCGCGGGTCATCCCGCTCCTTGCTTCCAGCTCCGCTATAGTCACGTCATCGCCCCTCCCTGTCGAGCTGTGCTGCAATGATAAGCTGTAAAGCGGCTTTACAGTCAAGAACTTTTTAAAAAAAGCCGGGAAGGCGCTTGGGCCTTCCCGGTTTTCTTTTCGGTTTATTTGTGGTAGTATAGGACTCCCATGCACCAGGGGCCGCAGTGGCCGCTTATCGTGCAGCCCGCGCGGTTGTTGTAGACCTCCTCGAAGGGCTGACAGGAGAGCACCACCTCGCGCAGCCTTGCGCGAACGTCGTCCGGCAGGCCGGAGTCGGTTATGAACACGCGCCGGGTGTCGATGTCGTCGCGGTTTGAGAGCCTGTCCTTTATGTACTGGACGTAGGCCGCCTCTATCTTGCCGCGGTACTTCTTGCCGACGGTCATCTTGCCGTCGATGACCTCGATGCAGGGCTTGAGGCCCAGGAGATTCGCGCCCAGGGCCTGCACGGAGGTGCAGCGGCCGCCCTTGCGCAGATAATCCAGGGTGTTGAGCACGAAGCTGACGTCCATCTTGGGCACCAGGCGCTCTATCTCCGCGACGATCTCATCGGGAGACATGCCCTTTTCCGCCATTAGCGCCGCGTCCAGCACCAGGTGGCCGAAGCCGGTGGAGAGGTTCAGCGAGTCCACTACCCAAACCTTGCCCGGCAGCTCCTCCGCGGCGAGCCGCGCGTTGTTGCAGCTTGCGGAGAGCTCGGATGAGAACGCCACATGGACTATCGCGTCGCAGTCCTCGAGCCAGCCGGTCCAGGCTCCGAAATAATCCGCCATGGTGACCGCCGCCGTGCCGCAGAGCTTACCCGTGGCCTTGGTGTAAGCGTAGAGGTCGTCGGCCGTTACATCGATTCCGTCTCGCAGCGCCTCGCCGTCGCGCACTATGTACATCGGCAGGACGCCAATGTTGTGCTTCGCTATAAGCTCAGCAGGCAGATCGCAGGTGCTGTCCGTCGAGATCTTTATTTTCATTTATAGATTGCCTCCTTACTTCTTGGCCATCCTATCATAACATATTACTTCAAAGAATGGAAGTGTTTTTGTGCCGCCCAAAATAGTCGTCATAACCGGCCCGACCGCCACGGGTAAGACAAAGCTCGGCGTCCTGCTTGCAAAGGAGCTCGGCGGGGAGATCGTCTCGGCGGATTCGATGCAGATATACCGGCGCATGGACATAGGCACGGCCAAGCCCTCGCCGGAGGAGATGGGCGGCGTTCCGCACCACCTCATTGATGTAGCGGAGCCCTCCGAGAGCTGGTCCGCGGCGAAATTTGTGGACGCGGCGGCCGAAGCCTGTCGGGACATCATCTCGCGCGGGAAACTTCCCATAGTCGTGGGCGGGACGGGGCTCTACATCGACTCGCTGGTGCAGGGCCGCAGCTTCGGCGCCGTGGACGAAACGGGCGAGACCCGGCGCGAGCTGGAGGAGCGCTACGACGAGATAGGCGGCGAGGCCATGCTCCGCGAGCTCGCTCAGCTCGATCCTGAGCGCGCCGCCAAGCTCCACGCCCGGGACAAAAAACGCGTCGTTCGCGCCTACGAGGTCTATCTCCTGACCGGCAGGACCATCACGGAGCTCGACGCAGAGAGCCGCATGAAGGAACCCGACTTCGACGCGGCCTATATCATCCTCGGCTGGGCCTCCCGCGAGGAGATGTACGCGCGCATAGACGAGCGCGTGGACGAGATGATCGACCGCGGGCTTTTTGAGGAAGTGCAGGCCCTTCTCGACGAGGGTCTTGCGCCCGGCAGCACGGCCATGCAGGCCATAGGCTACAAGGAGGCCGCCGCCGCGCTGCGCGGCGAATGCTCCCGGGACGAGGCAATAGACACGATAAAGCGCGAAACGCGGCGCTACGCAAAACGCCAGCTCACCTGGCTGCGCCGGCGCGAGGGCGCGCTGCGCATAGACTGGCAGGGCAAACCCGATTTTGCGTCCGCCGTCCAGGATTCGACAGAATATCTCCTCCGCTGCGGTATATGATAGTCGCGTACAAGGCGTGGTGAGGGCCGCGTTTTGTACAAATTTACTATTTTACGGAGCGGCAAAATATGATATTATGTAAATCCACCGCTCCGGCAAGGAGCGAGATATGGAAAAGACAAAGAACCTGCAGGACACCTTCCTCTGCCGCGCGAGGGCCGAGCGCGTGCCGCTGACGCTGTTTCTTATGAACGGCTTCCAGCTGCGCGGAGTTTTGCGCGCCTTCGACAGCTTCACCGTCGTGCTCGATTCGGACGGCAAGCAGCAGCTCATCTACAAGCACGCGATCTCGACCATTGCCCCGGCCCGGCCGCTGAATCTGGGCGAGGCCGGTCAGGCGGATACATAAGGCCCTGAAACGCAGTAATCTTTTCACGGGTCTGGCTCTCGCCGTGCTGCTGCTCGCGGCGGCGGCCTACCTGGGTCTGCGCCCGCTGCTGGGCGAGGAAAACGCCGCGCTGCCCACTCCGGAACCCTCCGTCTCTGCGGAGCCCGTGACAGTGGAGGTCAGCGGCGTAGTCATAAGGCAGGAATCCGTTCTGGTGGGCGGCGGAGAATATCTGCTGCCGCTTTTGGAGGATGGTACGCGCGCCGCTGCGCTCGAGGCGATAGCCCTCGTCTCGGACGAGCCGGCTGCGCGTGAGCTCCGAGCTGGCCGATGCCGTGTCAGGCACTGAGCCGGAAGCGGGCCCCGCCCTGGCGGAGCTTTCATCGGCCCGGGCCGCGGGCGACTGCGCCGGGCTTATCTCCGGAGCGCGCGCTCTGAGCGACGCGCTCTTCGGCTCGACGCGCGAACAGCGCGCGGCGCGGCTGCTCGCTGAGCTGGCCGCCCTGCCCGAGGCCGGGGAGACCGAAACGCTGTACGCCCCATCTCCGGGGCTCGTCTCGTCCGTCACCGACGGGCTGGAGCGGCTCACGCCTGAGCTTTTGACCGGGCTGACGGTATCAGGGCTCGAAGAGCTTCTGCGTGCAGAGCCTGAGGAGACGAAGGCGAACTCGGTGAGGCTCGTCGGCGGTTGGCGCTGGTACTTCGCTGCTCCGCTGGAGGCAAAGTACGCCTCGGCGCTTGAGCCGGGCGGGAGCGTCACGCTCGAACTGCCGGGGCTGGAGGTCAGCGCCCGCGTCGAGAGCGTGAGCGAACCGGAGGGCGGACGCTGCGCCCTTGTGCTCTCGAGTACGGAGGACATGGCCGCGGCGCTGGATCTGAGATTCTGCGAGGCCGGCCTCATCCTGGACGGCGGAGCGCAGGACCCGTGAAAGGAGATATAGAACATGGGTAGTATTGCGGAAAACGTCGCTCGCGTGCGGGAGCGCATCGAGGCCGCCTCGGGCGGACGCAGGGTGCTGCTCGTGGCCGCAAGCAAGATGAACGACGCGGACAGGGTTCGCGAGGCTGTGGCCGCCGGCGTGGACGCCTGCGGCGAGAACCGGGTGCAGGAGCTTGTGGAAAAGCGCGAGGCGCATGCCTACGACGGCGCGCCGCTCCATTTCATAGGTCACCTGCAGCGCAACAAGGTGAAGTATCTCGTCGGCAGTGTCGACCTCATCGAATCCGTCGATTCGATAGAACTGCTGCGCGACATAGACGCCCGGGCCCGGAAGCTCGGCGTGGTGCAGGACGTGCTGCTGGAGGTAAATATAGCCGGTGAGGCCTCAAAAAGCGGCGTTGAACCGGAGCGCCTGCCTGAGCTTTTGGAGCTGGCGGGGACTCTGGAGGGCCTGAAAGTGCGCGGATTGATGTCCATTCCGCCGATTTCGGCCGCGCCGGGCGCAAACCGGCCTTATTTTGCCAGGATGCGTGAGCTTTTTGTTGACATCGGCGGGAAAAAATACGATAATACGTCTATGGACTTTTTATCAATGGGTATGAGCGGCGATTTTGAGGACGCGATAGCGGAGGGCGCGAACATGGTGCGCGTCGGCTCCGCCATCTTTGGCGCCCGGGACTACGGCACAGGCCGCTGAGGAGAGACAGGCAGATGGGATTTTTCGACGAAATTAAAAAGCTGGCCCACCCCTACGACGACGAGGACGAATTTTTCGACCGCGGTACGCCTGAGGAGGAGCAGCCCGGCCCCCCGATAGTGCCGGAGCGGCGCGAGAGCTTCTTTACCGACGAGGAGGACGCGGAGCCCGCGAACTTCGGTCTGCCGAAGCCGTCCTTCCGCCTGCCCCGCCGCGACAAGGAGCACCGTGCCCAGCCCAAGCAGGCGCAGGCCGAAGCCCCGGCGCAGCAGCGCCCGCAAGCCTCCGGAGGCGGTCAGGGTCTGATGCTCGCAAAGCCCGCGGAATTCGCGGACGCCGCCGGCATAGCGGACAGCTTCGCGGGAGGCAGGACGATAGTCCTCGACCTCGGCGCGGCCGATAAAGTCACGGCCAGGCGCGTCATCGACTTCCTTTCCGGCGTGGCATACGCCCTCGGCGGGACGCTTAGCCGAATATCGGGCGGCATATACCTCGTGACGCCCAGCGGCGTCAACATCACAGGCGAAATGATGAGCCAGATAGAAAGCGGCGGGCTCTATTTCTGAGCCCCGGTTTTCCGCCGTACATATATAGAATGCACACAAACGGGATAAACTCCATTACAGGGAAGGGGATACCGATATGACTCCTCAGAATATCAGGGAGAAGATCTTCGAGAAGGCCGTCTTCGGCGGCTATGACATGGGCAGCGTGGATGATTTCATGGAAGAAATGGCCGCGGAGCTCGAATCCGCCCAGCGCGAGAGCGCCACGCTTAAGGCCAAGATGAAGGTCCTGGTTGACAAGATCGAGGAATACCGCGCAAGCGAGGATGCCATGCGCATGACCCTGCTTTCCGCGCAGAAGCTTTCCGCCCAGATCGAGGCGGAGGCCCGCGCACGCGCTGATAAGCTCATTGCCGAGGCCCAGGCCACCGCGTCCCGCAGTCTCGACAACCTCAAGGCCGACACCAAGCGCGAAGAAGCCAAGCTCAAGGAAGCCCGCGAATCCCTTGCCCGCTTCCTCGATGACGCGCGCGCCCTCTGCAAGCGCCAGCTCGACTTCCTCGAAGGCAACGCCGCCGCTATGCCCGCCGCCCCCGCTTCGGAGGAGGCGGTCGATGCCGCTGTCAAAAGCATAGAAGCCTCTGTCGCCCGAATACCGGATGAGCCCGCTCCCGAGATAGACATTAGCCCTGTCATGAACGAGCGCGCCCCCAGGCAGACCATCACACCGGACGACATGACCCGCCTTTTCAACATGGGCGGCAACTGATAAGACCGGATAACGACGGGGCGGCGCCTGGTGCGCTGCCCCTTAGCATGTTATAAGATAGCTTTCAATATAAGGAGAGAAATATAAAAATGGCTCAGGATTACAATTCCACGGTCAATCTGCCGAAAACCGAGTTCCCCATGCGTGCCGCGCTGCCCAAGCGCGAGCCGGATATGCTTAAAGAGTGGTACGACCTCGACCTCTACCACGAGATGCTCAAGCGCACCGAGGGCAGGCCCATCTTCGACCTGCACGACGGCCCTCCGTTCTCCAACGGCGCCATCCACATGGGCACCGCGCTCAACAAGTGCATCAAGGACTTCATCACCCGCTACAAGTCCATGTCCGGCTGGCAGGCCATCTACTACCCCGGCTGGGACAACCACGGCATGCCCATCGAGAGCGCCATCATCAAGGAGCAGAAGCTCAATCACAAGGAAATGACCACCGCCGAGTTCCGCGACGCCTGTCATGAGTTCGCGCTGCACTACGTCAACGTCCAGCGCGACGCCTTCAAGCGCCTCGGCTGCCTGGGCGAGTGGGACAAGCCCTATTTCACCATGAATCCGAAGTTCGAGGCCGAGGAGGTCAAGGTCTTCGGTGAGATGTACAAGAAGGGCTATATCTACAAGGGCAAGAAGCCTGTCTACTGGTGCCCGCACGACGAGACCGCTCTGGCCGAGGCCGAGATCGAGTACTCCGAGGACCCCTGCAAGTCCATCTACGTCAAGTTCAAGGTCAAGGACGACCACGGCAAGCTGGGTCAGTACTGCGACCTCGACAAGCTCTACTTCATCATCTGGACGACCACCACCTGGACCATCCCCGGCAACCTGGCCATCTGCCTGAACGCGGACTTCGACTACGTCCTCGCCAAGGCCCCGAACGGCGAGGTCTACATCGTCGCCAAGGAGCTCATGCCCCGCGTCGCCGAAATGGGCGGCTTTGAGGGCTTTGAGGTCCTCGCCGAGATGAAGGGCAGCGAGTTCGAGTTCATGACCGCCACCCACCCGCTCATCGGCCGCGACAGCATCGTCATTCTGGGCGAGCACGTCACGCTCGACGCCGGCACCGGCTGCGTCCACACCGCTCCCGGCCACGGCCAGGAAGACTACGAGATCTGCCGCAAGTACGACGCCGAGGGCAAGGTCCACATCGGCATGACCGTCCCCGTCGACGACCACGGTCTCATGAACGAGGAGGCCGGCAAGTACTGCGGCCTCACTACCGACCAGGCCAACGAGGCCATCTTCGCCGATCTTCAGGAGTGCGGCGCGCTCTACGCTTATGAGGACATCATCCACCAGTACGCCCACTGCTGGCGCTGCAAGAGCCCCATCCTCTACCGCGCCACCGACCAGTGGTTCTGCTCCGTCGAAGCCTTCAAGGAGCAGGCCTGCGCCGCCTGCGACGAGGTCCAGTGGATGCCCGAGTGGGGCCACGACCGCATGATCGCCATGATCCGTGAGCGCGCCGACTGGTGCATCTCCCGTCAGCGCCGCTGGGGCCTGCCCATTCCCGTGTTCTACTGCTCCGACTGCGGCAAGCCCGTCTGCACGGACGAGACCATAAAGTCCGTCTCCGACATTTTCCGCGAAAAGGGCTCCAACGCCTGGTTCGAGATGGAAGCCGCCGAGCTGCTGCCCGAGGGCTTCACCTGCCCGCACTGCGGCGGCAAGCACTTCACCAAGGAGACCGACACTCTCGACGGCTGGTTCGACTCCGGCAGCACCCACATCGCCTCCATGGAGCTCGACAGCCCCGGCCGCTGGCCCGCCGAGATGTACCTCGAGGGCGGCGACCAGTTCCGCGGCTGGTTCCAGAGCAGCCTGCTCACCTCCGTTGCCGTGAAGGGCAAGGCGCCCTACAAGGCCGTTCTCTGCCACGGCTGGACCGTCGACGGCGAGGGCAAGGCCATGCACAAGAGCCTCGGCAATGGTGTCGACCCCGCCGACCTCATCGCCAAGTACGGCGCGGACATCGTCCGCCTCTGGGCCTCCAGCGCCGATTACCGCGTCGACATGCGCTGCTCCGACGCCATCTTCAAGCAGCTTTCCGAGAAGTACCTCAAGATCCGCAACACCGCGCGCTACATTCTCGGCAACCTCCAGGGCTTCGACCCCAACAAGGACATGGTGCCCGTCGATCAGATGCCCGAGCTCGACCGCTGGGCGCTCGGTCGCCTGAACGCGCTTGTTGAGCGCTGCATCAACGCCTATGAGAAGTACGAGTTCTTCGGCGTCACTGCGGCTGTCCACAGCTTCTGCGTTGTCGACATGTCGAACTTCTATCTCGACGTCATCAAGGACCGCCTCTACTGCGACGGAGCGGACAGCCTCTCCCGCCGCAGCGCGCAGACCACCATCTATATGATCCTCGACGCCATGATGCGCCTGCTGGCTCCCCTGCTGGCCTTCACCTCCAACGAGGTCTGGCAGGACATGCCGCACTCCGACAAGGAGGACGCGCGCCACGTCATGCTCAACGACATGCCGAAGCCGGACGCTGCGCTCAAGCTCAGCCCCGAGGCCGAACTGCGCTGGTCCAACCTCCTGCGCATCCGCGACGATGTGAACAAGGCGCTGGAGCTTGCGCGCGCCGAGAAGGTCGTCGGCAAACCGCTTGACGCGAAGGTCACCATTCACGTCGGCGAGGACGCCAAGGCCGCCTGGGAGAGCGTCCAGGGCGTGGACCTTGCTCAGCTGTGCATCGTCTCCGAGCTCGAAGTCTCCGACGCGCCCATCGAGGGCTGGGCCGGCGAGTCCGTGCCGGGCCTTACCATCAAGGTCGAGGCCAGCACCCTGCCCAAGTGCCCCCGCTGCTGGACCCACAGCGCCGGTATCGGCTCCGACGAAAAGCACCCCGAGCTCTGCCCCCGCTGCGCCAAGGCTGTCGGCTGAGTTCCAAACAAGATAAAGACAGAGCCTTCCCTAAGGAGGTAAGCTATGTTTTACGCAATAGCCGTTGTCCTCGTGCTGATAGCCGATCAGGCCCTGAAATACTGGGTCTCGCTGAATATCGAGCTCAACGTCGGCGAGCAGGCGCTCATACCGGGCGTCATCAAGCTTGTGAACATCCACAACTCCGGCGCGGCCTTCGGGCTGCTGAGCGGCGGCGGCTGGCGCTGGGTGTTTGTGGTCATCGCGATAGTGTTCACGGTCGTGGTGATATATGCGCTCAAGAAGGACCTCATTCACGGCAAGCTGGGCCGCTGGGCCGCCGTGGGCGTGCTTGCCGGCTCCATCGGCAACTGCATAGACCGCGTGGCCTACGGCTATGTCGTGGACATGTTCAAGTTTGAGTTTCTGGGCGATTCACGTCTTAACGCCATCTTCAACGTGGCGGATGTGTTCATATCCTGCTGCGGCGTGCTGTTCTGCCTGTACATCATTTTCGGCGGCGAAAAGGACTTCGCCGGCGGAGATGAGGAAGAGGAGCCGGCGCCGAAGCGGCGCAGCGGCGGAAGCCACAGCAAGCACGCGCCGCAGTCTCGCGCCCGTCAGAGCGCGGCGGCAAGGCCGCGTGAGAAGGCGGTACCGCCCGAGCGCACGCGCATCCCCGTAAAGGAGTACACGCCCCGCCCGAGCGCTGCACGTCCGGCGCGCCCCGTGGAGCCCACGCGGCCTGTGGACCCGAGCAATCCCTTTGCCGAGTGGGAGAGCCCCGCGGCGGCGAAGCCTGCGGCCGAGGCCCGTCCTGCCCAGCAGCAGCGTCCTGCCCAGGCGGCAAGGCCCGCAGCGAATGCACAGCCCCGTCCGGCTCAGGCCGCGAGACCCGCGCCCAAGCCGGCGCCGAAGGCCTCGTCCTCGGACATGGAGTTCTCGCTTGAGGATATCCTGGCGGAGTTTTCGGACAAATGAGTGAATTTATAGAGATAATTGCGGAGGAGAGCGGCGAGCGTATCGACGCTCTCCTCGCGCGCATGGTACCGGAGCTGACGCGCTCCGCGGCGCAGCGGCTCATTGAAGACGGCCGCGTGACCTTTTCCGGCGCGCCGGTAAAAAAGAATCGCCGCAGCGAGTGCGGCGAGACGTATATGGTCGAGCTGCCCGAGCCCGAGCTTCCGGAGCCCGAACCTCAGGACATACCTCTCGACATAGTATACGAGGACGGCGACGTCATAGTTGTCAACAAACCGCGCGGCATGGTGGTCCACCCGGCGCCGGGGCACCCGGACGGGACGCTTGTGAACGCGCTGCTCTGGCACTGCGGGGACAGCCTCTCTGGTGTTGGAGGAGAACGCAGGCCGGGAATTGTCCACAGAATAGACAAGGACACGTCGGGCCTCATCATAGCCGCGAAAAATGACTTTTCGCACCTGGCGCTGTCGGCGCAGCTCTCTGACCGCAGCCTATCGCGGATATACGAGGCCGTGGCCCGGGGCGAGTTCCGCGAGGACTCGGGCACGGTGAATGCGCCGATAGGCCGCCATCCCGTAGACCGCAAGCGTATGGCGGTGACGGAGCGCGGCTCGCGTCCAGCGGTGACGCACTGGGAGGTCATAGCGCGCTATCGCGGGTATACACACATCCGCTGCCGGCTCGAGACCGGGCGAACGCACCAGATAAGGGTACACATGGCCCATATAGGCCACCCGCTGCTGGGGGACATGGTGTACGGCAACCTGAAAAAGCCTGAACGCGGCCTGGAGGGCCAGTGCCTGCACGCGAGGGAGCTGAAATTCATCCACCCCCGCACCGGCAAGCAGGTGCATCTGAGCACCCCCCTCCCCGCTTACTTCACCGACGTCCTGAACTCTCTCCCGCCCAAAGTTTGAAAACTATCACGCATAGGCATAAAAAAAGAGCCCTTTTGGGCTCTTTTTTCATTCTACACTTATGTTTTTTCTGAACTCAGTCGGGCCGTACATGGAGCCGTAGACCGCTTCTATCACGCCCTTCAGATCGGCACGCTGCGGCGGCTGACCCAGATGCAGCAGCAGGGTCTCACGGCCGCCTATGGCGTAGGGTACGCCGGTCTCCTCCCAGCCGTGCCTCTTATAAAACGCGACGAGCTTCCGCGCCTTCTCCAGCTCCGGGTATTCCGTCACCTCAATGAACGTGCACTCGTACCTCGCATAGCGCTCCTTTATCATCTCAAGGAACTGCGCGCCGATGCCGCCGCCGCGGACCGTTGGATATACGCTCAGCCAGCCCAGCAGGGCATAGCGGCGGGCACGGTCGCGCAGCATCAGGGCATAGCCCGCCTCGACGCCGTTCTCGTCCTTCAGAAGCAGCAGCTCCGCACCCTTCAGAAGCGCAAGCTGGCATTCAAATATGCTCGGACGTTCCCAGTCCTTGAAGTCAAACTCCATCATCGGATATATACGCTTCATGTCGGCATGACCGCCGCGTTTTATCTCATACATCTTTGTCCTCCGTAAAGGTCTGGGCCCGGTAAAGGCCCGCGTACACGCCGTTTTTCGCCATGAGCTCCTCGTGCGTGCCCAACTCCTGGACGCGCTCGTCCTCAATGACCGCTATCCTGTCCGCGCCGTGGATGGTCGAGAGCCGGTGCGCTATTATTATGCTCGTCCTGCCCTCTGCCAGCTCGTCGAGCGAAGCCTGAATTCTCTGCTCTGTGACCGTATCCAGCGCGCTGGTCGCCTCGTCCATAACGAGTATGGGCGGATTTTTGAGGAACACGCGCGCGATGGAGAGGCGCTGCTTCTGTCCGCCGGAGAGCATCACGCCGCGCTCGCCGACGTAGCTGTCGTAGCCGTCCGGCATGGCCATGATCTCCTGGTGGATCTCCGCGCGCACCGCAGCGGCAACGACCTCGGCGTCTGTGGCGTCCGGTCGTCCGTAGCGTATGTTCTCGCGGATGGTGCCCGCGAAGATGAACACGTCCTGCTGGATGATGCCTATGCTGCGGCGGAGCGACTCCTGCGTCACGCTGCGCACGTCCACGCCGTCCACAAGCACGGCGCCGCCGGTCACGTCGTAGAATCTCGGCAGCAGCTGGCAGAGCGTGGTCTTGCCGCCGCCCGAGGGGCCGACGACGGCCAGCTTCTCGCCCGGGGCTATCTTGAGCGACACGTGCTCGAGCACGGGGCCGGCCTCGTCGTTATAGGAGAAGCTCACGTCGCGATACTCGACCTCGCCGCGCACGTTTTTGAGCTCTACGGCGTCCGGAGCGTCCTGGACGTCAGGCTCGGTGCGCATGAGCTCGAGGAAGCGGGAGAAGCCCGCGGTACCCTGCATGTAGACCTCGGAAAAGCTCGCGAGCTTGCGCACCGGGGTCACGAAGGTGGAGACGTAGAGCGAGAAGGTGACGAGGTCCACATAGTCCATGCGCCCGCCCATTATGAGCGCGCCGCCCGCGGCGACGACCAGGACCTGCATGACGCTGGTGGTGAACTCCATGCCGCTCATGAAGCCGCCCATGGCCTTGAAATAGCGGTTGCGCGCGGCCTTGTAGCGCTCGTTGGCGGCGACGAATTTTTCGTCCTCGGCTTCCTCGTTGGCGAAGGCCTTGGCAGTGCGTATGCCGGAGATGCCGGACTCTATGGCGGCGTTTATCTCCGCCGTCTGGCGCTTTACTTCGATGTTCGCCTTCTTCATGCTGACCCGGCGGGAGAGCGTGAACATGATGAGCAGCGGCAGGCAGACGGCCAGCACCAGCGCGAGACGCCACTCGATGCCTGCGAGTACGATAAGCGAACCGATGATGGTGAGGACGCTTATTAGTATGTCCTCCGGCCCGTGGTGGGCGAGCTCCGTTATCTCAAAGAGGTCCGAGGTGATGCGGCTCATGAGAACGCCGGTGCGGTTGCGGTCGAAGAAGGAGAAGCTGAGCTTCTGCATGTGGTTGAACACCGCGTGACGCATGTCAGCCTCGATGTACACGCCCATCCTGTGGCCCAGCACGGTGATGAGGTAGTACATGACGCCCTTGAGTATGTAGGCGGCAAACATGGCCGCCATGATGACGAAGAAGGTGGTGTAGAGCTTCTCCGGCAGCAGCGTCTGCATAGATACTCGCGTGATATACGGAAACGCGAGGTCTATGACCGCCACCGCCACGGCGCAGCTCATGTCCAGGGCGAAGAGCCCCAGGTGCGGCCGGAAAAAGGAGAAAAACACCGAAAGATCGGATTTTTGAAATTTGTTCCGGTTTTTTGCTTTCAAATCGTCTACCTCATTGGCGCGAATATTTGTCCCTTTCGGCGACGGCGAGGGTGTCGCAGCGCTCGTTGAATTCGTGGCCGTCGTGGCCCTTGAGCCAGTTGAAATTGACCCTGTGCCGGGCGAGCAGGCTGTCAAGTTCCTTCCAGAGCTCGATATTCTTGAGTTCCCCGCCCTTGCGCTTCCAGCCGCGGCGTTTCCAGCCCGCGAGCCAGCCCTCGTTTATCGCCTTTTCGATATACTGCGAGTCCGTCCAAAGTTCCACTTCGCAGCTCTCCTTGAGGGCCGTGAGTGCCGATATCACCGCCATCAGCTCCATGCGGTTGTTCGTGGTCTCGCGCTCGCCGCCGGAGAGCTCCTTTTCGTGGCCGTTATAGCGCAGTATGGCCGCCCAGCCTCCGGGGCCCGGGTTTCCCGAACAGGCCCCGTCGGTGTATATGCAGACTTTTTTCATTATTATTCGTCAGTCTCTCCGGTCTCCTGGACCTCGGAAGTTTCGGCTTCGGCGCCGTCTTCCTCCTCGCGGTCGGTGCGCGCGACGGAGATGACCTTGGCGCCCGGGTTCGGGCGCATGATGCGCACGCCCTGGGTGGCGCGGCCGAGGATGGAGACGCCGGAGGCAGCGGTGCGGATGATGGTGCCGTCGTCGGCGACGATGAGCAGATCGTCGTCGTCATGGACGACCTTGACGTCCGCAACGTAGCCTGTCTTTTCGGTGCAGTTGTAGTTCTTGAGGCCCATGCCGCCGCGGCTCTGGGGCTGGCGCTCGCCGTCCGCGCCGCGGAGATACTCGTCGAGCGGGGTGCGCTTGCCGTAGCCGTTCTCGGTGACGGAGAGCAGCTCCGTACCGCCGCCGGCGCGGCCCGCGCCGACGACATAGTCGCCCTCGCGCAGCTTTATGCCGCGCACGCCCGCGGCCTCGCGGCCCATGGGACGCACGTCGTTCTCGTCAAAGCAGATGGCGTAGCCCTCGTGCGTGGCGATGAGGATGTTCTGCTTGCCGTCGGTGAGACGAACGGTGATGAGCTCGTCGTCCTCGGCGATGGAAAGGGCGCGGATGCCGGTCTTGCGGATGTTCTTTATGGCGTCCAGCGGCAGGCGCTTGACCGTGCCGTTTCTCGTGACCATGAATATATACATGTCGCCCAGCTCGCGCACGTGCAGCATGGCGCTGACCTTCTCGCCCGGCTCGACGGGGATGATGTTCACGATGTTGGTCCCGCGCGCAGTGCGGCCGGCCTCGGGTATCTGATAGCCCTTCTTGCGGTAGACCCGGCCAAAGTTGGTGAAGAAGAGGATGTAATCGTGGGTCGAGGCGGTGAAGACAGTCTCGACATAGTCCTCCTCGCGCGTGGTCATGGCGCGGACGCCCTTGCCGCCGCGGCCCTGGGCGCGGTACTCGGAGGCTGCCATGCGCTTGATATATCCGCCGTGGGTGAGGGTGTAGACGCACTCCTCCTCCTCGATGAGGTCCTCGACGTCTATCTCGTCCTCGACGTCCTGGATCTCAGTCTTGCGCTCGTCGCCGTACTTGTCGCGGATGGCGGCGAGTTCGTCCTTGAGGACGCCCTTTATCTTCTCGGGGTCGGCAAGCAGGCCCTCGTAGTAGGCTATGCGCTCCTCGAGCTCGGCATACTCGCGCTCGAGCTTCTCGCGGTCGAGGCCCTGGAGGGCTTTGAGACGCATGTCGAGTATGGCCTGGGCCTGCACGTCGTCAAGGCCGAAGCGCGCCATCAGGTTTTCCTTGGCGTCGTCATAGCTGTGGCGGATGATGCGGATGACCTCGTCGATGTTGTCCTGGGCTATGAGCAGGCCTTCGAGCAGGTGCTCGCGCTCCTTGGCCTTCTTGAGGTCGTACTTCGTGCGGCGGGTGATTATCTCCTCTTGGAACTTGAGGTACTCGTCGATGATGTGGCGCAGAGAGAGTATCCTCGGCTGGCTCTGATTGTCCACGAGGGCCAGCATGTTGATGGAGAATGAGGTCTGGAGCTGGGTCTGGGCAAAGAGGCGGTTGAGGACGACCTGGGTATTGGCGTCGCGCTTTATCTCGATGACTATGCGCATGCCGTTGCGGTCGGACTCGTCGCGCAGTCCGGAGATGCCCTCGATGCGCTTGTCGCGCACCTGGTCGGCGATGTTCTCTATGAGCTGGCGCTTGTTGACCTGATAGGGCAGCTCTGTGACGATGATGCGGTAGCGGTCGTGGCCGTACTCCTCTATCTCGGTGCGGGCGCGGACTATGACCTTGCCGCGTCCGGTGGCGTAGGCGGCGCGGATACCGCTGCGGCCCATAATGATGCCCTTTGTCGGGAAGTCAGGGCCCTTGACATACTCCATGAGGTCGGGCAATCCCGCGTCCGGGTTATCGAGGACACAGATGCAGGCGTTGATGACCTCGGTGAGGTTATGAGGCGGGATATTCGTCGCCATGCCGACGGCGATGCCGCTCGAGCCGTTGACCAGGAGATTCGGGAAACGCGATGGGAGCACACGGGGCTCCTTGCGGCTTTCGTCGAAGTTGGGGTCCCAGTCCACGGTCTCCTTGTCGATGTCGCGGAGCATCTCGTCGGAGATCTTGGCCATGCGGGCCTCGGTGTAACGGTAGGCCGCCGGGGGGTCGCCGTCCACGGAGCCGAAGTTGCCGTGACCGTCTATGAGCGGATAGCGCATGGAGAAGTCCTGCGCAAGACGTACCAGAGCGTCGTAAACGGAGGAGTCGCCGTGGGGGTGATAGTGACCGAGCACGTCGCCGACGGCGGTGGCGCACTTCTTGAAGGCCTTGTCGGAGGTCAATCCGCCCTCGTACATCGTGTAGAGGATGCGCCTGTGAACGGGCTTGAGACCATCGCGCACGTCAGGCAGGGCGCGGCCGACGATGACGCTCATCGCGTAATCGATATAGCTGGTCTTCATCTCGTTCACTATCTCGCTCGAAACGATCTTCTGGTCGGGGAACATTATATCTTCTGGCTTATAATCCTTTGCCATTGTGTTACCACCTTAGGTGTAGTATTTGTCTTGTCAGATATCGAGGTTCACGACGTACTGCGCGTTCTTCTCGATGAATTCCTTTCTGGGCTCGACCTTCTCGCCCATGAGGATGGTGAATATCTCGTCGGCCTTGACGGCGTCGTCGAGCTCTATGCGCTTGAGAGTGCGGCGCTCGGGGTCCATGGTGGTCTCCCAGAGCTCGTGGGCGTCCATCTCGCCGAGGCCCTTGAAGCGGCTTATCTCAACCTTTGCGTTGGGGTTGTCGCCGCGCAGCTCGGCGCTTATCCGGTCGCGCTCGCGGTCGTCGTAGGCCACGCGCGTAGTCTTGCCTCTGGTCAGCTTATAGAGCGGAGGCACAGCGGCATAGACGTAGCCGTGCTCGATGAGCGGGCGCATATAGCGGAAGAAGAAGGTCAGCAGCAGCGTTCTGATGTGGCTGCCGTCGACGTCGGCATCGGCCATGATGATTATCTTGTGGTAACGCAGCTTTGCAATGTCGAAGTCCTCGCCGAGTCCGGCGCCGAGGGCGGTTATGACGGGGTTGAGCTTGTCGTTGCCGTATACCTTTTCCTCGCGGACCTTCTCGACGTTGAGCATCTTGCCCCAAAGCGGGAGTATGGCCTGGAAGCGGCTGTCGCGCCCGCTGGTGGCGGAGCCGCCTGCGGAATCGCCCTCGACGATGTAGAGCTCGGTGAGGGCTGGGTCGCGCTCGTTGCAGTCGCGCAGCTTGCCGGGGAGGGTGGAACCCTCGAGGGCGTTCTTGCGGCGGACGTTCTCGCGCGCCTTTCTCGCGGCTTCGCGGGCTTTGGAGGCGGTGAGCGCCTTGTCGAGTATGGTGCGGCCCACCGTGGGGTTCTCCTCGAGGAACTGCTCGAGCTTGTCGGACACCACGCTGTCGACCAGCGTGCGCATGTCGGAGTTGCCGAGCTTGGCCTTGGTCTGGCCCTCGAACTGCGGATTCGTGAGCTTGACGGAAATGATGGCGGTCAGGCCCTCGCGGCAGTCATCGCCGGAGACGCTCTCGCCCTCCTTGAGGATATTCGTCTTGCGGCCGTAGGCGTTGAGCACGCGGGTCAGCGCGGCCTTGAAGCCAGTCTCGTGCATGCCGCCTTCGGGCGTGTGGATGTTGTTGGCAAAGGAGACGAGGATCTCGTTATAGCCGTCGTTATACTGAAGGGCTATCTCGCACTCGGAGTCCTCACGCGAGCCGGACATATAGATGACGTCCTCATGCAGCGGGGTCTTGTTGCGGTTTATGAAGCTCACAAACTCGCGGATACCGCCGGCGTAGTGCATGACGTCCTTCTGCTCCTTGCCCTCGCGCCTGTCCTCGGTGCTGATGCGCAGTCCGGCGTTGAGGAAGGCCTGCTCGCGCATGCGGGTGTGGAGCGTGTCATAGTCGTACACCGTGTCCTCGAACATCTCGGGGTCCGGGTGGAAGCGGACCACGGTGCCGGTGTGGTCGGTCTCGCCTACTATGGTCATCTTCTGCGTTATCTCGCCGCGGGAGAACTTCATCTGATAGATCTTGCCGTTCTTGTGGACGCTGACCTCCAGCCAGTCGGAGAGCGCATTGACGACGGAAGCGCCGACGCCGTGCAATCCGCCGGAGACCTTGTAACCCCCGCCGCCGAACTTGCCGCCGGCGTGCAGAACGGTGTACACGACCTCGAGCGCGGGCTTGCCCGTCTGCTCCTGTATATCGACGGGTATGCCTCGGCCGTTATCCGTGACGCAGATGACGTCCCCCGGCTCTATGACGACCTCGATGCTGTTGCAGTAGCCCGCCAGCGACTCGTCGATGGCGTTATCCACGATCTCGTAAACGAGGTGGTGCAGACCGGAGGACGAGGTCGAGCCTATATACATGCCGGGCCTGAGCCTGACGGCCTCAAGGCCCTCGAGCACCTGGATTTGGCTTGCGTCGTATTCCTGAGTGATCTTTTCGCTTATGTCGGACATATAGCTTCCCCTTATCTTCTGGATAGTGCCGCCGAGGACAGCGATGAGAGCCAGACCCGGCGCTCTCCGTCCTCCTCGCAGAGCACGAAGGAGCGCGGCAGGTCCTCCGCGGCGTTTATGACCTCGCCCGCCTTTTCCGCGGCGGCGAGCATGTCCCGCGTGGCGCGGGAGCAAGTGGTGTTGTCGATATCGCATATGGCGACGATGCTGCTGCGTCTCACGACGCTGCCGCCGCCGAGATTGAGGTATATCATACGAGCCTCCCGCCGGAGATGGTCATCACCCGGCCGCCCGTCCGCTTTGCGACGCCGTCATCCTCGCAGCAGGTGATGAGCGTCTGTCCGCCGCCTATGCGGTTCAAAACGAACTCCTGCCGCTCCGCGTCCAGCTCCGAGAGCACGTCGTCGAGCAGCAGCACGGGGTATTCGCCCGTTTCCGCAAGGAATATCTCCCGCTCCGCAAGCTTTACGGAGAGGGCTGCCGTCCTCGCCTGGCCCTGGGATGCGAAGCTCCGGGCGCTTTTGCCGTTTATCATGAGCTCGAGGTCATCCTTGTGCGCGCCTGTGAGGCACTGTCCGGAGGCGAGCTCCGCCTCGCGGTGCTTCTCCTGGTGGTCGCAGATGGCGTAATAGATGTCCCGCTCCGAGGCAAAGGGATTTTCCACGCTTGAAACGGGCTTGTAGCTCATCGTGAGCTCGTCCGCTCCGCCGGAGAAGTCCCGGTTTATCGGCGCCGCCGCCTCGGCGAGACGCTGGGAAAAGGCCGCCCGGTAGCGCGTGAGCCTGGCAGAGAGGCGGCAGAGCCGCTCCGAAAAGTCGTCCAGAGTGTCCAGCAGACTGGGCTTTTCGTGCCAGTCGCGCAGTATGGCGCTCTTTTGCTCGTAGAGGCGGTTGAAATCCGAGAGCGCCGCGGCATATCCCGGCCGCAGCTGGCTTATTGCCGTGTCCATCAGCCTTCGCCGCACCGCCGCACCCTCGCGCACCAGAGCGAGATCGTCCGGCGAAAACAGTACCGCAGTCATGGTCCCCGCGAGCTCCGAGGCGTTCTTCTTGACGGAATTCACGAGTATCTGCTTTCTCTGTCCGGGCGCGAGCGTTATTTTCACGGTCTGCTCCCTGCCCGCTGCCTCAACGTCGGCCAGTATCTCCGCTGAGGAGAAGCCGAAGCCGACTATCTCGCGGTCAAAGCGGGTTCGGAAGCTCTTTCCGCCCGTCAGCATGAATACGGCCTCGAGCAGGTTCGTCTTGCCCTGCCCGTTTTTGCCGCGGATAACGTTGGTGCCGGGGTCGAAGGTGAAGCTCTCCCACTCGTAGTTGCGGAAACCGGAGAGGGCTATGCGGCTGACCTTCATACGGAGGCCACCTCAATGGCCTCGCCGTCGAGCTCCACGGTGTCGCCGGGGCGTATTTTACGTCCGCGCTGGAGGCAGACCTCGCCGTTTACCTTGACGAGCCCGTCCTCTACGCAGAGCTTGGCCTCTCCCCCGGTCTCACAGAGGCCGGAAAATTTCAGCAGGGAGTCGAGTTTGATGAACTCGGTAGTTATCTCTATTTTTTCCATGTTCACTCCCCGGCCTTCAGGCGGACAGGCAGTATCATGTAGGTGAAGCCGTCGCTCCCGTCCGCGGCGCGGATGACGCAGGGGGAGGAGCCGGTGTTGATGCAGACTTCGATGTCCTTCACCGGCGCGGCGCGCAGGGCATCGCGGAGATAGCGGTCGTTGAAGCCTATCTCGGTGTCTCCGCCCTCACCCTCGCAGGGGCAGACGTCGCCGGCCTTGCCGAGCGGAGTGTTGCAGAAGAAGTCTATCCTCTGGTCACCGAACACCAGGCGGACAGGGCTCTTCATCTTTTCGTCCACGACCAGGGAAACACGATCCGTCGCGCCAAGCAGGTCCTCGCGCAGGGCTTTTACCACATAACGGAAGTTTTCAGGCAGGGACTTCTTGTAGTTGAGGAAGTCGCCCTCCAGCTTTCGGGAAATGACCACCGTGCCGCCTATGGTGAAGGAGGTGTGCTTCGTGCCGACGTTTAGGAGGACCTCCTCCTCGGAATCGCCGCACAGTCTTTCAACATCCAGCAGCGCGGAGCCGGGGATTATGAAACGCATGCCGTCCGTTCCGCCCTGGACATCTTCGCGGCGTATGGCCAGACGATAGCCGTCGACGGAGACCATCGTGAGGCGGCTGCCCTCGAGTTCAAAGAGGCTGCCCATGTATACCGGGCGGCTCTCGTTTGTGGAGACGGCGAATATGCTCTCGTCTATCATGCTGCGAAGCACCTTCTGAGGGATACGGATAGCTTCGCTGACGTCGACTTCGGGCAGTTCGGGATAGTCTGCCGCGGGCAGGGCCATGAAGCTGTACTCACTCTGGCCGCATTTTACGCTCGCGCGGCTGTCGTCGCCGACCTCGACGGTGACTATGCCGTCCGGCAGCAGGCGCATCATCTCTGAAAACAGCTTGGCCGTCATCAGAACGGCGGAACCGGTCTGTGCAACGTCGGCTTCGATGTTCATATAGATACCCTTTTTGAGGTCGTAGCCGGTGACTCTGACCCCGGCCCCGGCTTCTATGAGCAGGCCCTCAAGTGCAGAGATGGGGCTCTTGGCCGATGCGGCGCGCGAAGCCGCGGCTACGGCAGTCTGCAAAAGGTGTTTTTCACAGGAAAATTTCATGTTGTCCTCCTTAGCTGAGCGGGCGCGTTTTTTTGCCCTAGGATAAATAGATAGGATAATTTTTAGTAGACGTAGTATTAGGCGTGTTCAAATGTTGAAAACTGCCCGGAGCCCTTGAAAAATCGAGAAAAGTTTTCAACAGGGCTGATGTTGGTTTTGAACCGAAGCAAACAGGTAATAAAAGGTAAAAAATTTTACAGACAGTTTTGAACATGAAGTTAACAGCTTTTGAACGAGGGAATGTATAAAACTCAGGAGCGCGAGTTGATGTTTGAGGAGATGTCGCGAATGGTGGCGGAGATCTCCGGATCGGTCTTTATGAGGTCCTCGACCTTGCGGATGGAGGTCAGCACGGTGGAGTGGTTGCGGCCCTCGTACTGGCTGCCTATGTCCACGAGCGAGAGGTTCGTGAGGTTGCGCATGAGGTACATGGACACTTGCCGGGCCTTGGCGAGATTTTTGGAGCGGCGCTGGCCGCGTATGTCGGCCGCTGTGATGGAGTAGTAGCGCGCGGTCTCCTCGATGATGACCTCCGGCGTGGGTATGTAGGCGCCTACGCGGATGACGTCCTTGATGGCGCGCTTTACGGAGGCTATCGTGATGCTGTCGTCCATTATCTCGCGGTAGGCGGTCAGGCGTTTGACCACGCCCTCGATTTGGCGAACGTTGGAGGTGATGTTCTCGGCGATGTAAGTCACGACCTCGTCGGGCAGGCTCATGCCGAGCTGTGCGGCCTTGTTGCGGATTATGGCCGTGCGGGTCTCGAGGTCGGGCGGCTGCACGTCGGCCATCAGACCTCCCTCAAAGCGGGTGCGCAGACGGTCATCCAGCAGACTCATTTCCATCGGCGGCCGGTCGGCGGTGATGACTATCTGGTGGCCGTCGTTGTAAAGGTTGTTGAAAGTGTTGAAAAATTCCTCCTGCGTGCTCTGCTTTCCGGCGATGAACTGGATATCGTCCACCAGCAGCAGGTCCACGAGGCGGTACTTGTTGCGGAACTCGTCCATCATGCCATTGCGGATGGAGTGGACCATCTCGTTTGTGAAGTCGTCGCCGCTGACGTAGACGATGCGGCTTTCAGGATTGTGGTCGTGTATGCGCTGGCCTATGGCGAGCAGCAGGTGCGTTTTGCCAAGGCCGGAGTTGCCGTATATAAAGAGGGGGTTGTAGGATTTGCCCGGGTTTTCCGCGACGGCTATCGCCGCGGCGTGCGCGAATTTGTTCGACGGGCCCACGACGAAGCGGTCGAAGGTGTAGCCGTCCATCTCGGGCGGTATCTCCGTCATGTGCCGGCGCTGGTTCTGCATCTCCAGCTCCTCGGTGGTGAGCACTACAAGATCCATGTCACAGGAGAATATCTCCCGCAGCGCGGCGCGTATGACCTCGCCGAAGCGGCTCGTTATAACGCTTCGTTTGAAGTCGGATGTGGTCTGAAGTATCAGGCTCGTCTCCCCCAGCTCGACCGGAGAGCAGTCCGCAAACCAGGTGTTGTAGGCCGTGGACGTGATGTTCTTGGAGATCTCTGCGAGGATGCTCTGCCACACGGAATTCAAAGAGTCCATCTTTTTCCCCCTCAGAAAAATGCGCCCTCCTTGGAGGGGCGCATACTTATTTGATTCTACACCTATTATAATAACACTTTTAGGTTTTGTCTAGGCCTCGCCGGCAATATTTAATTAAATAATAGTATAGAGGCCGCCGGGACGACCTGATATTATTGAATTTGACAGAAAGCTCTGGTATAATGCAGTGGTTATGGACATCACGATTCTCGCAAAAGCGTTTTTCGACATACCTGAGGCTGCCGCCCTCCCCCTTCCGGGAGAGAGAGGCGGCTTTCCTGCGCTCATAACCGGGCTCTCCGGCGTACACAGGGCGCAGTTTGCTGCGGCGCTTTATCTCAGGACCGGCGCGCCCGTCGTGCTGCTCACGCCGGACGAGGCGGCGGCAGACGCTCTCGCCGTGGATATCGCCGCCTTCACGGGCGAGCGGCCTGTTGTGCTCACCGGGCGCGAATATGTCTTCATCTCCGCCGACGCCGTCTCGCGTCAGACCGAGCAGCGCCGTCTCGGCGCGCTAAATGAGCTCATAAACGGCGCGCACATCACTATAATCACGGCTCAGGGTCTCTTCCAGCGTGCGATGCCGCCGGAGGCCTTCCGCCGCGCGGCCTTCAGCATAGACATGAAGAGCCGCCTCGACCCGGCCGACGCAGAGGACGCGCTTTTGCGCTGCGGCTACTCCCGCGCCGTGCAGGTAGAGGGTCCGGGCCAGTTCTCGCGACGCGGCGGCATACTCGACTTCTTCTCCCCTGCTCATCTCCAGCCCGTGCGCGTGGAGTTCTGGGGGGACGAGATAGACTCCATCTCCTGCTTCGACACCGGCAGCCAGCGCCGGACGGAGGACCTCAAAGGCTGCACCGTCCTGCCCGCGGCGGAAACGCTGCCCTCACTGTGTAAGGGAGGGGCCTCCGCGCTGGCCGCGGAACTTGAAAAGCTGGCCGCCCGCGCAGAGCGCAAGGGCTCCACTCGTCTGGCCGAGACTCTGCGTGAGGACGCAGAGCGCCTCTCCGCCGGGGCCGAACTGCGCGCCGCCGACCGGTACGAGGCCCTCATCTACGGCGAGAGCGCCTGTGCGCTCGATTACGTCCCCGAGGGCGCGGCCATAATTCTCGACCAGCCCGGGCGCTTTATGGACCGGGCGAAGGACTATTCCGCGCAGATAGCGCACGACGTGGAGGAGCTTGTCTCCGCCGGGCGCATGCTCTCGAAGGCTGAGGACTTCTGTCTTGCCGAGCACGCGGTGCTCGAGCGCATGAGCGGCCGCCCCGTATATATGGCGGACGCCTTCGCCGCCGGCCGCTACCCCCTGCCGACGGGGAGCGTGACGGGCATACAGGCAAAGCAGCTGCCCTCCTACGCCGGTTCCGCCCAGCAGGCAGCGGAGGACGCGGGGCAGTATCTTGATAATGGCTTTGGCGTTTTGCTTCTCGCAGGAGACATGCGCCGGGCGAACATACTCACGGAGATGCTGCAAAAGGCCGGCGTCCGCGCTTCGGCCGCGGAGAACATAGGCCGCCTTCCTGGACCTGAACAGTGCTCCGTCACCTCAGGAGGCCTCTCTGCGGGCATGGAGTACCCCACACTGCGCCTCGCAGTGCTTACGGATACCCAGATCATGGGCGCGGGCCTGAGGCGCCAGAAACGCCGTAAAAAGGCCGTAGGAGAGAAAATAGATTCCTGCGCCGACCTCGCCGTAGGCGACCTCGTGGTGCATGAACAGCACGGTATAGGCCGCTTTGCGGGCGTTGTCCGCATACCCGTGGACGGAGCGGAGAAGGACTACATAAAGATTAGCTACGCGGGCACGGACAGCCTCTACGTCCCGGCCACGCAGCTGGACCTTGTGACAAAATATGTCGGCGCGGGCGAGGATAAGCCCGTGCGGCTCTCCAAGCTCGGCGGAGCGGAGTGGCAGCGGACCAAGACCCGCGCCAAGGCCGCCGCCAAGGAGCTGGCCCAAGGCCTCATAAAGCTCTATGCAGAGCGCAGCCGCCAGGAGGGCTTCGCCTTCCCGCCCGACTCGCCCTGGCAGACGGAATTCGAGGAGCGCTTCGGCTTTGAGGAGACGGACGACCAGCTCCGCTGCATCCGGGAGATAAAAGAGGACATGGAAAAACCCGTGCCCATGGACCGCCTGCTCTGCGGCGACGTGGGCTACGGCAAGACCGAGGTCGCATTGCGCGCCGTGATGAAGTGCATCCTCGGCGGAAAGCAGGCGGCCATACTCGTGCCTACCACCGTGCTCGCCCAGCAGCACTATCAGACCGCCGTGCAGCGCTTTTTCGGCTATCCCGTCGACATACAGGTCATGAGCCGCTTCCGCACCCCGGCGCAGATGCGCTCCACGCTCTCGGACCTCAAGAGCGGCAAGTGCGACCTAGTCATCGGCACGCACCGGCTGCTGCAGAAGGACGTTGAGTTCAAGCGCCTGGGCCTGCTCATAGTGGACGAGGAGCAGCGCTTCGGCGTTTCGCACAAGGAACATATCAAGGAGCTCTCTCGTCAGGTGGACGTGCTCACGCTCTCAGCCACGCCGATACCGCGGACACTGAACATGGCCCTCGCGGGCATACGCGACATGTCCACGATAGAGGAGCCGCCGCAGGACAGACTTCCGGTGCAGACCTTCGTCATGGAGCACGACTGGGGCGTCCTCGCGGACGCGATGCGGCGCGAATTCAATCGCGGCGGGCAGGTGTACTATCTCCACAACCGTGTGGACAACATCGAGCGTACCGCCATGCGCATCGCCGAGATGCTCGACGGCGCCGCCGTAGCCGTGGCCCACGGAAAAATGGACGAGGAGCAGCTCTCCCGCGTCATGGAGGACATGGTCGAGGGCCACGTTCAGGTGCTCGTGTGCACGACGATAATTGAAACAGGCATAGATATCCCGAACGTGAATACGCTCATAATAGAGGACGCGGACAAGCTGGGACTGGCCCAGCTGCACCAGATACGCGGCCGCGTGGGCCGCTCCACACGCAGGGCCAGTGCCTACCTTACCTTCAAGCGCGACAAGTCGCTGACCGAGATCGCCGAAAAGCGGCTGGAGGCTATACGCGAGTTCGCCGAGTTCAACTCCGGCTTCCGCATCGCCATGCGCGACCTCGAGATACGCGGCGCGGGCAACCTGCTCGGCGCCGAGCAGTCCGGCCACCTCATCGACGTCGGCTACGACATGTATCTCAAGCTCCTGGAGGAGGCCGTCCTGGAGGAGAAGGGCGAAAAGCCCGTGAGCCGCGCGAGCTCCACCGCGGACCTCGCCATCTCCGCCAACATCCCGGAGAGCTACGTCGCCTCCTCGGAGCAGCGCATGGACCTCTACCGCCGCATAGCGCTTATCCGCACGGAAGCGGATGCGGACGACGTGCTTGACGAGCTCATCGACCGCTTTGGCGAGCCGCCCGACGCCGTAACGGCGCTGGTACGCGTGGCGCTGCTGCGCGGCGAGGCGGGGCGCGCCGGTATCACGGACATCTCCCAGAAGGCCGGAACGCTGCGCTTCACTCTCGCGGAGTTCGACATGGCCCGGGTCTCGGAGCTCTACGCCCGGCCCGAATACAAGGGCCGCCTACGCGTTGAGGCCGGCTCCGTGCCCAGAATATCGCTCAAGCTCCCGCCCAAGGCCAGGGTGCTCGACGAGGCCTCCCGCTTCGCCGCCGCCTGGGCCTCGACGGATAAGAATGAGAACGCAAACCAAGGAGGATAAAATGAAAAAGCTCGTATCTATCACACTTTGCGCCGCCCTTGTGCTGGCGCTGCTCTCCGGCTGCGGCAGCGCTGGGGAAGCTGACCCTTCTGCCTCTCCCGAGTCCAGCCCTGCGGCCAGCGGTGAGACCGTCGACCTCGACTGGGACGGCGCCCGCGCCGCCTATGACCTCGATACCACGGTGATGACCGTGGACGGCTCCCCCGTCACCTGGGGCGAGTATTTCTACTGGCTCTACTACTGCTACAGCCAGTATTCCGGCACCTTCGGCGCCGTTTCGGACTTCTCTGTGCCCTATATCTATGACGAGAACTCCACCGTCGGCGGCGTCATAGCCGACGAGGCCAAGAACTATGCCGTGCAGTACCATGCCCTTGAGGTGAACGCCGCCGCCGAGGGTGTCACGCTCACCGAGGAGGACGAGGCCGCCATCGCTGCCCTGCTTGAGAGCGACATCGCCGAGCTTGTGGGCGAGGACGGCACCGAGGAGGAGCTCTTTGAGGTTCTGGAGCAGAACTACGTCAGCCGTGAGCTCTACGACTACATGAACCGCATGGCTGCGCTCTATTCCCGCACCTATGCGACCATCTACGGCGCCGGCGGCGAAAATCTGACCGACGAGCAGGTACTTGCCTTTGCCGACGAGTACGGCTACATGAGCGCCAAGCACATACTCATCCTCACCACCGACGAGGAGGGCAACGCCCTCGACGATGCGGCCAAGGCCGAGAAGCTCGCCGAGATGGAGGATATCCGCGCCCAGCTCGAGGGCAAGACCGGCGAGGAGCTGGAGACCGCCTTCGACACGCTCATGCAGGAAAAGAGCGAGGACACCGGTCTTGCGGCCTACCCCAACGGATACTGCTTCACCTCCGGCGAGATGGTCTCCGAGTTCTCTGAGGCCACCGCGGCTCTTGAGCCCGGCCAACTCAGCGACATAGTCGAGTCCAGCTTCGGCTATCACCTCATCCTGCGCGAGACCACCAGCCCCGACGACTCCGTCATGCAGTACGACTCCACCGGCACGCCCTACGACCTGCGCGCCGTTGCCGCCGCCCTGCTCTATGACGACCAGATAAACGGATGGATAGCCGGCGCTGAGATAGTCTGGGAGCCCGGCTTTGAGGAGCTCGACTTCAATTCCCTGCTCGGCATCGCCTGAACTCAAGGCCCCGGCTTGAATCGAGCCGGGGCTTTGCCCTATCAAAAATGGCTTGATACGGGGTTGATTTCTGTGTATTATGGTAACGATTAGACGTGGAGGAGGCGAAGCATGAAGCTAGACCGCAAAAGCGTCCGAACGATACTTCTCATAATCACCTTCGCCGTGGTGCTTTACACCGCCGCGCAGAATCTGGCGGCCATATACGGCGCGATAGCGACGGTGTGGAATATCTTCGGCGTCGTCATAACCGGCCTTGCCATGGCCTTTGTGCTCAACGTGCCGCTCAAGCTCTTTGAAAACCGGGCGTTTTACGGCATGTCCGAGGACAGACGGCCGTATGTCCGGAAGCTGCGCCGTCCGGTCTCGCTCGTCTGCGCGCTCGTCGTGACCCTGGGCGTGATAATAATCCTCATCGCCGTCATCCTGCCGCAGTTGACCGCCACCGTTGCCGAGGTGGCATCCCAGCTGCCGGACTATATCAATTCTGCCGTGCAGTGGCTGAGGGAATTCCTCGCCGGCTTCGGCATCACGCTCGATGCGCTCGAGGAGTTCAACGTAAACTGGGAGCAGGTCTTTTCCGACCTCACTACCTACCTCAAGGAGGGCTCGACCAACGTCTCGGGCTCCGTGGCCAGCACCGGCTCTTCCGTGGTCAGCACCGTGACGGACGTGGGCGGCTCAGTTATCAGCACGGTAATGAACACCTTCCTCGGACTCATAGTCGCCGTCTACATCCTCGCGCAGAAGGAGCGCATAGGCCGCTTCGTGAAGCGCTGCATAGACGCGTTCCTCCCGCAGAAGGCATCTTCCACCATCAGCCGCATAGCTTCCATGGCTTCGGAGACCTTCTCGAATTTCGTGGCCGGGCAGTTCACCGACTCCTGCATCCTCGGCATACTCTGTTACATCGGTATGCGCATATTCCGCTTCCCTTACCCCGAGGTCATCTCCGTGGTCATTGGTGTGACCTCGCTCGTGCCGATGGTCGGTTCAT
Organism: uncultured Eubacteriales bacterium; assembly: GCA_900546485.1. Taxonomy (GTDB): domain Bacteria; phylum Bacillota; class Clostridia; order Oscillospirales; family Oscillospiraceae; genus Scatomorpha. The sequence goes on along the minus strand of URDK01000020.1, from coordinate 1,614 downwards.
TCATCGGCGAGGTCATCGGAGCGCTGCTGATACTCATCGTAAGCCCCATAAAAGCCCTTCTCTTCATCGTCATGGTGCTTGCCATACAGCAGGTCGACGGGGCCTTCATCTACCCGCGTATCGTGGGCAAATCCGTTGGCCTTCCGGGCGTCGCAGTGTTCTGCGCGGTCATCGTCGGCGGCAACATCTGCGGCGTGCTCGGCTCCCTTCTCGGCGTGCCGGTGTGCGCGCTGCTTTACGCCCTGCTGCGCGAGGCTGTGGATTCCAGGCAGAAGCGCAAGGAAAACGCTGTGGTCTAAGGTCTGACCAAGACTTATGTGCATATATACAAAATTGGAAGAAGCGCCCGTTTTTCTTGATAAAACGGGCGCTTTGTGATATATTTTTATCAATAGGCGGTTGATTTGACCTGATCGCCGCAGTTGAGTAAGTCCAATCCATGTGCCCGGGGCTTTGGGCAGAGCCGGCGGGTGCGGCCGCAAAGATGCGGAGGTGAGGACGAGAGAAGGCATGGCGGGGCCGGAGACGCCGGTGCAGAGGGCCGTTTTTTGCGGGAACGGAGCTCTCACCGCTTCCCACGTCCGAGGCCGGACCAGCCTGAGCCGTCCAAATCCCGCGGCGGCGCGGAAAAGAGGACGCGCGGCAGAACGAACGCTATGCCGCGCGTCCTTTTTTTAACTTTTTTCGCCCCGGGGCTTGTTATGACCGCCGGGGCGTGATACTATTGGTTTGACCAGAAAGGAGGGCCTGCATTTGGATTTTGGACAGATAGTTGCGCCTACCATAAAGGAGCTTTTCATAGAGCGCATAGAAGGCATGATATTTTCCGGAACGCTCAAGCCCGGCGACAGGCTGCCCTCCGAGCGGGATCTTGCAGAGCAGATGAAGATAAGCAAGACCATCGTACATCTTGGTCTTGAGGATCTTGCGCGCATGGGCTTCATAGAGGTGACGCCCCGGCGCGGAACTGTTGTTGCGGACTTTGCCGAGACGGGAAATCTGGAGACGCTCAATGCGATACTCCGCTACAACGGCGGGAAGCTTGACCGGCAGATGGTTGTTTCGATAGTGGAGCTGCGCAGTGCGATAGAGGGCGGATCGCTCATAAGGCTTGGGCGGCACCACAGTGAGAAGGACATGGAAGAGCTCCGCTCGATGATGGCGGAGTTTGAAGCGGCGAGCCAGTTGTCGCCGACGACGGCCGAGGTAGCGGCGGCGCTTGCACGTTTTCACTACAAGATCTGCACGCTTTCGGGGAATCAGCTTTTCCCGCTCATAATGAATGCCTTCCGCGGCGTGGGGAGTGTGCTGTGGGAATCTTCCGCCCGCTTCTGGGGCGAGAAGGCGCTTTATGAGCAGGGCATGCATATCATCGAGCTGATCGATAACGGTCGCGGCGAGGACGCGGCGAACTATCTCAACGCGCTTTTCGACCACTATCTCGAAAACGTGAACCTGTAAGGTCCCGCTGCGCGCTCCGCGCGCGTTTGAAAGTTTCGTCCACCTTTTCAAAGGTGGCGGGGTGCAGGGGCAGAGCCCCTGCCCGCGCTCCGCAGAGCGCGGAACCTCCTGATGCTTATCAAAGATCAGGAAGGGGGTCCGAGGGGGAAACCC
>URDK01000019.1 GCA_900546485.1 uncultured Eubacteriales bacterium | reverse complement strand
ATCTTATGCCCTGGGCCTGCGGCTGGCTCATCCGCACGGGCCTGAGCTGCTCGCGCTCGTCCTTGCGTTTTGCAGCCGCCGAGCGCCTGCGCCGCAGCTGCTTCACCTCGTCCTTCACCGCGTCCGGTGACACGCCGCAGAGCGACGCCGCGCGCATGGCGTATACCTCGCGCGCCGCCCTGTCCGGCAGCTCCGCGATGACGCCAGCCGCGTCCTTCAGGTAGCCGACCTTGCCCTCGTCCGTCTCGAGGTCGTACTTCGCTTTCACCGCGTCGAGCCTGTACTCCACGTGGTTTTCGCTCTCCGAGAGCAGGTTTTGGAAGGCCTCCGCGCCCTTAGACTTGATGAACTCGTCAGGGTCCTTTGCACCCTTGACGGTAAGCACCCTGACCTTCAGCTCCAGCTTCTCCAGTATGCTTATCGCCCTCTGCGCGGCCTTCTGCCCGGCCGAATCCGCGTCGTAGGCTATGACAACCTCATTTTTGAAGCGCGAGATGAGCCGCGCCTGCTCCGGCGTCAGCGAGGTGCCGAGCGATGCCACGGCACTGTCGAAGCCAGCCTGATGCAGGGACACGACGTCGATGTTGCCCTCGACGAGGATAATGTACCCGGATTTAGACTTTTTAGCCAGATTCAGGCCGAATAAGTTATGGCTTTTGCTAAAAACCGGCGTTTCTGGGCTGTTGAGGTACTTTGGCTCCCCCTCGCCGAGGATTCGTCCCGAAAAGGCGATGACATTCCCGCGCACGTCGATGACCGGGAACATCAGCCTCCCGCGGAAGGCATCGTAAACGCCGCCCTTCTTCCCGCGGCGCACAAGGCCCGCGTCGTAGAGCTCGCGTTCCGTGTAGCCCTTCTGCTTCATCGCCGAGGTCAGCGAATCCCAAGTGTCGGGCGCGCAGCCGAGGCCAAAGCGCCGGGCCGTCGCCGGCGTGATGCCGCGGCGAAGCATGTAGTCCACAGCCGCCGCCCCAGCCGGGGTCGAGAGCTGCTCGTAGAAGAACCTCGCCGCGTCGCGGTTGAGGGCGTACAGCCTGTCCCGCTTGGGCTTGCCGGGGTCGGAGCTCTGCTCCGGCACCTTCATCCCGGCGCGGCGGGCCAGAAACTCCACCGCCTCCGGAAAGCTGAGGCTCTCTATATCCATTATGAAGTTTATGACGCTCCCGCCCTTGCCGCAGCCGAAGCAGTGATATATCTGTTTTGCGGGTGAGACCGAAAAAGACGGCGTCTTCTCACTGTGGAAGGGGCAGAGTCCGAACAGGTTCTGGCCGCTGCGCTTGGTCAGAGCGACGTATTCCCCGACCACGTCCTCGATGGGGTTGCGGTCCGCCAGCTCCTGTAAAAAGTCCTGCGAAAAGGCCAAATGCTCTCGCCTCCCTCTTCAGCGAACCTGCCAGGACTTGGGTATGAACAATTCTGAGTACACGTCCATCACGTACTTGTCCGTCATGCCGGAGACATAGTCCGTCGCCGCGCGCTCTATGCCCTCCTCGTCCGCTATTGTGCGGTAGTCCCCAGGCAGTTTGGCAGGATGGTTGACATAATATTCCCATATGCTCAGGAGGATATTCCCGACCTTGCTCTCCTCGCCCTTGGCGACGGGGTTTTTGTAGACTTCGGAGTACATGAAGTCGTTGAAGACCTGCACGGCCTCGGTGATATCCGGGGACATGAGGATGACATCGAGCTCGGCGCTGGTTTCGATGACGTCGTTGACGATGGAGTTTATGCGCTCGCTGTTGCGGGTGCCGAGGCGTTCGCGGATGATTGCGGGCTCGTCGCCTGGGGCGAGGATACCGGCTCGCTCCGCGTCGTCAAGGTCGTGGTTTATGTAAGCGATGCGGTCCGAAAGGCGGACGACGTCGGCCTCGAGACTGCCGCGCGGGGTACCGGTGGTGTGGTTCAGTATGCCGATGCGGGTCTCGTTGCAGAGGTTGAGGCCTCGGCCGTCCTTCTCAAGCCTGTCCACGACGCGCAGGCTCTGCTCGTAGTGGCGGAAGCCGCCGGGGTAGATCTCATTGAGCGCGCGCTCTCCAGCGTGGCCGAAGGGCGTGTGCCCGAGGTCGTGGCCGAGGGCGATGGCCTCGGTGAGGTCCTCGTTGAGCATGAGCGCGCGCGAGATGGTGCGCGCTATGCGGGCGACCTCCAGCGTGTGGGTGAGACGGGTGCGGTAGTGGTCGCCCTCCGGCTGGAGAAAGACCTGTGTCTTGTGCTTGAGGCGGCGAAAGCTCTTGCAGTGGATGATGCGGTCGATATCCCGCTGAAAGCAGGTGCGCACCTCGCACTCGGGTTCGGGCCTCAGCCTCCCGGCGCTGCTGCGCGCGCGGACGCCCCGGGAGCAGACGAGCAGCTCCTCGGCCCGTTCTCTTGTCTCTCTTGGGCAGTTCATGGGTCCGACCTCCTTCGCGCCTGAATATCTCTACACAATACTTATACTGCGTATTTCGCAAAAACCCTTTATTTTTCCGAAAAAATTTTTTGCGGTCTGAAAACGCTGTCCGCGACGCGGCTTTTTGCGCTGCCGGCGGTGACGTCGGTGAGCCTGGAGCAGAACACATCCGCCGTATCCACAGGCAGTAGGGCGGAGACGGACACGTCCGCCCCGAAGGAAGAGTCAAGGTCGACGGCGCCGAGGTCGGTGAGCAGGCGCTTTACGCGCTCGTACTGGGCGTAGCCGCAGACGGTCTCGACGACGTTCCACTCCGCCATGCGGGCGCGTCCTGCGGCCTCGAGGGCCATGGATGCGGCCTTGGAGTAGGCGCGTACCAGTCCGCCGGAGCCGAGCAGTATGCCCCCAAAATAGCGCGTGACCACGCAGCAGACGTCCACAACGCCCGCCGAGCGGAAGACGTTGAGCGTCGGCTGGCCTGAGGTGCCGCCGGGTTCGCCGTCGTCCGACCAGCGCATTGCCCCGTTGTTGAGGACGTAGGCCCAGACGTTGTGCGTGGCGTCCGCGTGCTTTTTGCGTATCTGCTCCACAAAGGCCATGGCCTCAGCCTCGCTCTCCGCGTGCTGCACCTGACCTATGAATCTCGACTTCTTGTCAATGTATTCCGCCTCGCCGTAACCGGCGGGGATGATGTAGTCCGGCATCGAAACACCCCGTTTCTTGATCACATTATTGTACTATATCACACACGCCTCGACAAGCGTATGAAAACTTTTTATCAGCAGGAAAATACACGCTTGACAAATGCGCAGGGGCGTGGTATATTGCAGCCACAGTTAGTTAATTACTCAAGTAACTAACCGACACACCAGGAGGTGAGCCAATGGCAGGCTTTGATGAGTCCAGACCGATCTTCCTTCAGCTTGCGGAGATGCTGGAGGACGGGATAATTTCCGGCGCGTTTCCGGAGGAGGGGCAGATACCTTCCATCACGGAATACTCCGCCGCGCTGAAGATCAATCCCGCAACGGCGCTCAAGGGCATCAACCTGCTCGTGGAGGAGGGCCTCATCTATAAAAAGAGGGGCGTAGGCATGTTCGTCTCCACAGGCGCAAGGGAAAAGCTGCTGCAAAAGCGGCGTGAAAGTTTTTATGTAAACCTCGCGAAGCCCGCGGCAAGGGAGGCAAGAGCGCTCGGCCTCTCGCTTGAGGAGCTTCAGAAAATGATGGAAAGAGGATATAACGATGGCGATTGAGCTTAAACACGTATCCAAAAGTTTCGGCGGCGTCCATGCGCTCTCGGACGTCAGCCTGAGTTTCGGCGGCGGGAAGATATACGGCCTGCTCGGCAGCAACGGCGCCGGAAAGACTACGATGCTGAACATAATCACAAACCGCCTCTACGCGGACAGCGGCGAGGTGCTGATAGACGGCGAGAGCGCCCCTGGGCGCGACAAGGCGCTCAGCAAGGTGTACATGATGGCGGAGCAGAACCTGTTCCCGGAGAGCATGAAGGTAAAGGCCGCGCTGAAGATAACGGCGGATTTTCTGCCCAGCTTCGACCTTGAGCTGGCAATGGAGCTGGCGAAGAAGTTTGGGCTTCCCATGAACAAGAAGGTCAAGGCGCTCTCAACGGGCTATTCAAGCATAATCCGCATAATCCTGGCGCTCTCGGCGGGCACGCCCTACGTCATATTCGACGAGCCGGTGCTGGGCCTGGACGCGCAGCACCGCGACATGTTCTACCGGCTGCTGATGGAGCACTGCGGCGGCGGGGAGCAGACGGTCATAATCTCCACGCACCTCATCCAGGAGGCGGCGCCGCTCATCGAGCACGCTGTCATCATAAAGGACGGCAAGATACTGCGCAATGCCCCAGCCGAGGAGCTCAAGGGCGCGGCGCACACCGTGACCGGCCCGGCGGGGCTGGTGGACGGCTATATCGCCGGACGCAGGGTGCTGAACACGACGTCCATAGGCGGGCTCAAGACCGCCTGCGTCGAGGGAGAGCCGGACGCGCGTGTCCCTGCGGGCCTCGAGGTCAGCCCCATGGGCCTGCAGGATTACTTCATAAGTCTCATGAACGAGGAGGGTGCGAAATGAACTTCCTGCCTATTTTCAAATACCGGCTGAAGGACGATCTCAAGGCTGTGGGCGTGTTCCTTTTGGTGACGCTGCTGTGCACGGTGCTGGTGATCTACGGTGTGCTGATCATGGTTTCAGCGATAGATGAGCGGGTAGTGTCGAACTTTTCGATAGCATTGACGGTGTTCTCATTTGTGATAGGCATCGTGACGGTGCGCGAGGACCTGCGCCTGGGCATACAGAACGGTGTGTCGCGCGGCACGAGCCTTGCAGCCTGCTTCACGGCCAATGTCGTGGCGTCGATGGTAGCGGCGCTGGGCGTGACGCTCGTTGAATGGCTGTCGGTCGCGACGCAGGACACGACGAACGCGGCGCTCATGAGCTTCTACGCCATGATCTACGGCGAGGACCTGAGCCTGTCAGGGCAGCTGCGTAGCTTCCTGCTGAGTTTCGTGTGGAGCGGCTCCGCGGTATTCGTGGGCAGCTTCCTGTCGCTGCTGTACTGGCGGCTCACGAAGCTGTGGCGCTGGATAGTGTCGCTGGGCATGGGCGCCGCGCTGCTGCTGCTCATGAACGCGACGATGATAGTTGGCGGGTTCATGGACGCAGTGCTGAGCTTCTTCCGCTGGCTGGGCGAGGCCCCGCTGAACCTGAGCGTGTTCCTTATCGGCATTGCAGTGGTTTTCGCCTTCATCGACTGGCTCCTGACCCGAAAGGCCCCCATAACAGCCGCTACGGCATAAAGGTATACTATAAAATGATAAGAGGCGAGCAGGTGGCTTCAACCTGCTCGCCTTTTGATTATTCCGCGTCGTGCTTGTGAACCTCGCCCCACACGCATAGTCTATCAAGTATTTCCATGAGCGAGCTCCCTTTTTCCGACAGGCTGTATTCCACCTTGGGCGGGATTTGCGGGTACTCGTTGCGAATTATCAAGCCGTCCCTCTCCAGCTCCTTCAGGGAGGAGCTCAGTGTTTTGTGAGAGATGGTCTTTATGTACCGCTTCAATTCATTGTACCGCACAATTTTAAACTCCATCAGACAGTACAGGATGACCATCTTGTACTTTCCGCTGATCAGCGACAAGGTATAACTGAAGCCTGTGTCCTCAAAGTTAGCATTTTCAATATAATCCTTGAACATTTACACTCTCCTTTGGGTTAGTATCTAACAACAATGTGCGTACTTCATTAAAGTTAAATGTGTTGCTATAATTATAGCATAAACCTTGGAGGTGTAAATCACATGAGCAAAAAAATCTGCATTCTTAATGGAAGTCCCCGCCCGAACGGAAATACGCAGGAGCTGATAGCGCGCTTTACCAGGGGAGCGGAAGCCGCCGGGAATGAGGTCACTCGCTTTGACCTGCAAAAAATGAACATCCACGGCTGTCTCGGCTGCTGCAATGGCGGAAAAGACGAGGCAAGTCCCTGCGTGCAGAAGGACGACATGATGAAGATCTATCCGGTATACAGGGAAGCTGATATTGTCGTTTTGGCCTCTCCAATGTACTATTGGGGCATCAGCGGCCAGCTCAAAACGGCTTTTGACCGCCTGTTTGCGGTAGCGGAGCTCAGTCCGGATTACGAGAACCCGCACAAAGCCTGCGCCTTGCTCATGTCTGCCGAGGGGGATACGGCAGACAACTTTGCACCCGTGAGGGCATTCTATGAGGGCCTGACGTCACATTTGGGCTGGGAGAACATAGGCATTGTATATGCCGGTGGAAATATGGAGGCTGGTGAGATATTGAGCAAGGACGCGCAGCTTGAAGAAGCCGAAAAACTGGGGCGCTCCATCTCCTGAGCGGAGCCCTGACAGCAAAAAAAGACGCCCATTTGATGGGCGTCTTTTTTGCATTACATCGCGTATTTCTTGATCTCGGGGCTGACGGTCTCGGGGTCGGCCGTCATGGTGATGGTGAACTTGATGCCCTCGGTCTCAGCGAAGCTGGAGAGCCAGTCAAGGAAATCCAGTACCTGCGCCTCCGTGCCGGCATTGAACATCTTGTGGAAGTTGTCTATGAAGATGTGGGAGATGTCGTAGTTGCCCGCTCTGAGTCCGCTGATGAAGCCTTTCATGAACTCAAAAGTGCCGATCTGGTAGTCGCTGGCGTGGATAAGGCGGGCCTGATACGGTATGTCGTAAGTGAGATTCTTGTCCTTCTCAATGCATATGACGTCGCCATGTTCCTCCTCGACGGCGCTGCGGACGAGCTCCACCAGGCGCTTGGTCTTTCCGGAACCCTTCAGGCCCACGATTACCTTGACCATATTTGAATCACGCTCCTTAAACGTTTTTTGCAGTCAGTAAAAATGGCAAGCTGTAACTTGTGTTTACAGCTTACCATTTTTTCAGCCCGAGTTCAACGGGTAAAATCAAAGTTAATATAATGTTTTATTTTGGGGCATCAGGCGCCGGGTTTACCCAGCATTTTGAACATATTTTTCTTGTATGCCTCGACGCCCGGCTGGTCGAAGGGGTTGACGCCGGACATGTAGCCGGAGATGGCGCAGGCAAGCTCGAAGAAGCAGACGAGCTCGGCGTAGCCGGCCTCGTCGCGGCGTTCCACGCTCACGCCGATGTTGGGCACGCCGCCGGAGATGTGCGCGGCCTTGACGGCGTCGCGCGCGGTGCGGCAGATGTCGTGCAGGTCGCGGCCGGCGAGGTAGTTGAGGCCGTCCGGGTCGCCCATGCCGAAGGGCACGGGGAAGCTGGTGAGCGATTTCTCAAAGGAGACGACAGTCTCATAGAGCTTGCGCGGGCCGTCCTGAACATACTGGCCCATGGAGTGGAGGTCTGCGGTGTACTCGAGGGAGGCGGGGAAAATGCCGATGCCGTTCTTGCCCTCGCTCTCGCCGTAGAGCTGCTTCCACCACTCGCCCATGAAGCGGAAAGAGGGCTCGTAGCTGGCGAGAAGCTCTATGCCGTAGCCGCGGCCATAGAGGTGCTGCCTTGCGGCGGCGTACTGCCAGACCGGGTTGTCCGGGCTGCGGAGGTAGAGCGCGCCGAAGGTCTCGATGGCGTGCTCTATTATGGCGGTGACGTCTATGCCGGCAACGGCCATGGGCAGCAGGCCCACGGCGGAGAGAACGCTGTAGCGTCCGCCCACGTCTCCGGGTACGGTGAAGCACTCCCAGCCCTCGGCGTTGGCCATGGAGCGCAGCACGCCGCGGGAGGTGTCCGTCGTGGCGAAGATGTGGCGCTTGGCGGCGGAGCCGTATTTCTTCTCGAGCATGGCGCGGAACACGCGGAAGGATACCGCGGGCTCGAGCGTGGTGCCGGACTTGGAGATGACGTTCACGTCAAAGTCGTCGTCGCCGAGCTGCTCGATGACGCCGTTGAGGTAGTCCGGGCTCAGGCCGTTGCCTACGAAGAAGATCTTCGGGTCATCCTTGCCGGGCAGGGGGCGCAGCAGCTCAATAGCGCCGCGCGCGCCGAGGTAGGAGCCGCCGATGCCGACGACGACCAGCGCCTTGGAGCGGGAGCGTATCTTGGAAGCGGCAGCGAGTATGGGCTTGAGCTCGCCCTTTTTCATTCGCATGGGCAGCTCGATCCAGCCGGTGAACTCAGCGCCCGGGCCGCTCTTTTCCTCGAGCATGCGCTGGGCTGAGGCAGCAGCGGCGTAATCGGGACCGGCAGCGTCAAAAAACGGTGCGGCTCCGGTGAGATCGACTTTAATCATGTTCCTCATCCTTTTGCATAAAAGTATAGGGTTCAGGAAGATTATACTACTATTTTCGCAGATTACAAGTATCAAAACTCAGCATACTTTTATGAAAAAGTGGGGACTAAACGCTGGAAAAGCGTCGAAATCAGCCGAAAAGTGGAGAATCACTCCGCGCATAACAGGAAAGAGAGCAGCTTTGTGAATATTCCGGGCGCGGAAAGACGCTCCGAGGTCTCGCCCGCGAGGAGGGGCACCTCGGCCACGGGACCGGCGCTGTTCGAGAGCGTTAGCGTGCCGAGCCTCTCGCCGGCGCGGACGGGCGCGGATACGCTCTCGGGCAGGTCAACGCTCCAGGAGAGGCCCTCGGCGTCCTTCGTACGCAGCAGCACGGCCCCGCCGCCGTCATAGACCGGCGTGACGCTCTCCACGGTGCCGAGCTCCACGGCCACCTGCGGCAGCTCCTCGCCGGAGGTGAGCGGACAGAGACGGAAGTTTGCAAAACCGTAGTCGAGCAGGGTGGAGGCGTCGGCGTTGCGGCTGTCGATGCTCTCGGCGTGCATGATGACGGCTATGTACTCCGTGCCGTCACGCTCCGCCGAGGCTGAGAGACAGTACATCGCCGTGGAGGTGTAACCGGTCTTGAGCCCGGTGCAGCCCTCATAGAAACGCACCAGCTTATTGGTATTTGTGAGCTCCGACTTGCCGTCGCGTACAGAGTCCATCCAGATGGTCGTGTATTGCTTTATCCACTCGTGGCTCAGAAGCTCGCGGCTCATGACGGCGATGTCCAGGGCGCAGGTGTAGTGCGCCGTGTCGTCAAAGAGGCCGGTGCAGTTCGTGAACTGCGTGTTCTCAAGCCCCAGTTCCTCTGCACGCTGGTTCATCCTCTCCACGAAGGCCGCCTCAGAGCCGCAGAGGTGCTCGGCAAGCGCCACGGCGCAGTCGTTGGCCGAGACGACGGCCACGCACTTTATCATGTCCGAGACGGAGAGCTGCTCGCCCACCTCCAGCCATATCTGGCTGCCGCCCATCGAGGCCGCGCGCTCAGAGGCCGTGACCATGTCGTCGAGCGAGAGCTCGCCAGCGTCCACCGCCTCGGCTATGAGCAGCAGAGTCATGACCTTGGTCACCGAGGCCGGAGGGCGGCGCTCCGTCTCGTTTTTGGCGTAGAGCACCGTGCCGGTCTCGCGCTCTATAAGCACGGCGGAGGGCGCGGAGATCTCCGGGGCGGCGGGGTCCTGCGCATCCAGCGCACACGCGGGCGCGGCCAGCAGGAAGCAGAGCAGAAGAGCGGTCAGAATGCTTGCTGTCTTTTTCATATCGAGAGACCTCCGAAAGCCGGTTTTTGTAAAACCCTATGCGGCCTCGTCCGCGAAAATGCCCCCGGCGAAGTGGTAGACGTAAATTATGCGATATTCACTTCAAATGTGTATTTTCTGTGAACGGCCATAGCGGGAAAAAAGCCCGCCACGCAAAGCTTTTGCACATTTTCAACAGAGTTTTCAACCGCGAAGGCTGTCGAAAAAAGTCGGCGAATATTCATTAAACAGTTTACATAAGGATTATAAAGCCCGCGCGGACGTGTTTTTGCGGTTGACGGGCGCGAAGGCTGCGGTTACAATAGAAATGGCACGCAGCCGGGGAAAAATCGGGGAGGTTGGCATGAAAAGATTCGGCGGAGACAAAAAATACCTCTATTGGGGCCTGACGGCCTTTGCCGTCATCGCGTGCAGCATAGCGTTTTATATGCTGCTGTCGCGGTGGGGGGATGTGTCGAAGGGCTTTTCCGCGTTCGTACACATTATCGCGCCCTTCATCTGGGGCTTTGCGATAACCTATCTGCTCCGACCGGCGATGGTGTTCTTCGAGCGGACGCTGACGAATCCGCTGGGGGACAGGCTGTTCAAGAATGACCACCGCCGCTCCTTCGGCTTTGGACGCGCGTCGGCGATAATTATGGCCGAGCTGCTGATGCTGTTCATCATCGGTGCCCTGCTGTGGCTCATCCTGCCGCAGATATACTTGAGCATAAACAGCATAGTGCAGAACAGCCAGAGCTATTACGAGACCATCGTGGCCTGGGTCACGCGCACCTTTGAGGACTATCCCGAACTCAAGGACGATGTGGTGAGCCTGCTCAGCAGCGCGTCGGACCAGATGACACGCTGGGCGACGGAAACGCTCCTGCCGCAGATGACGAACATCATAGGCAGCATCACCTCCGGCATAGTCACCTTCGTGCGCGGCATCTATTACGTCGTGGTGGGCATCATAGTGTCCTTCTACCTGCTCTTCAACAAGGAGGCCGTCGCCACAGGGGCGAAAAGGGTGCTCTACTGCATCTTCACGGTCGAGGCCGCGGAAAAGGTGCTCGAGGGCGTGCGTTTCACGGATAAGACCTTCATGGATTTCATCTCCGGCAAGATCCTGGACAGCGCCATAATAGGCATACTCTGCTACATATGCTGCCAGCTGATGAACATGCCGTATACGCTGCTCGTTGCGGTCATAGTGGGTGTGACGAACGTCATCCCCTTCTTCGGACCCTTTATCGGCGCTATACCCTCGGCGTTCATCATACTGCTCGTGGACCCGATGAAGTGCCTCATCTTCCTCGTGTTCATACTCATACTCCAGCAGTTCGACGGCAACATCCTCGGTCCGAAGATCCTGGGCAGTTCCACGGGCGTGAACGGCTTCTGGATAATGTTCGCCATCATCATAGGCGGCGGCTTCTTCGGCTTCATGGGCATGCTTCTGGGCGTGCCGGTGTTCGTGGTCATATACACGGGCATAAAGAACCTGACAAAGCGAAAGCTGCGCCGCAGCGGACTGCCCGAGGACTATGTGAGCTATGAGAACCTGCACCACATAGACCCCAAGACCGGCGAGCACATAGAGATGCCGCCGCAGCCCACGCCGGAGGAGCGCCGCGAAAAACGCGCCCAGGCGCGCGAGGCCTCCAAGGCAGCGGGCGCGGCGAGAGCCGAGAGGCTGCGCCGGCTCATAATAAAAAACGCCCGGGGGAAGAGACCCCCGGACGGAAGCGAAGACAAAAACCGCAAGGATAGGAAATAGGGCCCGCTCAGTTGTGGGCCAGCGATTCGCGCGCATCACGCAGGCAGCTGCAGAACTCATCGAGCTCCTCAGCTGTGGTGAAGCGCGACAGGCCGAGGCGCAGGGCGCCGTCGATGACCGGGGCAGGCAGCCCCATGGCCTCCAGCACATGGCTCCGCCCGCCCTTCTTGCAGGCGGAGCTTTTCGATACGCTGATGCCGCGTGCCTCGAGGAAGTTCATGAGCACCTCGCTCCTGTACCCCGGCAGGGAGACGCAGAGTATGTGCGGCGCGCCGCCGCCAATGACGAGCAGACCGGGATTCTCTGCACGGAGCCGCTCCACGGCGTGCTCACGCAGCTTCGCCATGCGCGCGGTGGACTCGGCCATCTGCGAGCGCCCAACGCGCGCGGCCTCGCCAAAGGCGCAGATGAGGGGCATGGACTCCGTGCCCGCGCGGCGGCCGTCCTCCTGGGAGCCGCCGACTATGAGGGGGCGCAGGTGCAGCCCGGAGCGTATGTAGAGCGCGCCTATGCCCTTCGGCGCGTGTATCTTGTGGCCGGAGATGGCCACCATGTCCGCGCCGAGCGTTTTTACCGTGAAGGGCACCTTCAGAAAGCCCTGCACCGCGTCGCAGTGCAGCAGCGCCTTTGAATTTGCCTTTTTGAGCGCGCGGGCGACGCCGGGGATGTCGTTCACGGCGCCGGTCTCGTTGTTCACGAGCATGAGCGAAACGAGCACCGTGTCCGGCCTGAGCGCGTCGATGACCGCCTGTACGGGTATCGCGCCGCTCTCATCCGGGGCGAGGCGGGTGACCTCATAGCCGCGGCGCTCGAGCTCGTCGAGCGACTTGCGCACGGCGTCGTGCTCAGTGAGAGAGCTGATGACGTGCCCGCCCTTGGCGCTCGCGGCGTGTGCGCCGGAGAGCAGCGCCCAGTTGTCTGCCTCGGAGCCGCAGGAGGTAAAAACCAGCTCCTTTGGCTGGCAGCCGAGAGAGAGGGAGATCTCGCGCCGGGCGTTGTCGAGCAGCTTCCTGGCCTCGCGTCCGCGTGCGTGCGTTGAGCTGGGGTTGCCGTAGACCTCCGTCATAACTCTGTATGCCATGTCCGCGGCCTCGGGGCAGACCCGCGTCGTGGCCGCGTTGTCCAGATAAATGTCCAAATTAATCACCTTCGAGGTATTTTGAGATGAAATATATTATAAACACACTCGGCTGCAAGGTCAACCAGTATGAGACCCAGGCCATGGAGACGCTTCTGCGCGAGCGCGGGCACGAGCCAGCCTCTGGGGACGCCGAGGCCGACGTCGTCATAGTCAATTCCTGCGCCGTAACGGCCGAGAGCGGGCGCAAGTCCCGCCAGGCGCTGCGCAGGCTCATGGAGCGCTATCCAAACGCCAAAAGCGCCGTCTGCGGCTGCTGGGCGCAGACGGACCCGGACGCCGCCGAGGCCATAGGCGCGGACGTGGTCTGGGGCAGCGGCGACCGCCGCGGCTTTGTCGAAGCCGTGGAGCGTGCGGTAAGCGAGAGCGCGCACGAGCGGAGCATAGACAAGCCCTTTGAGCGCAGGATAATAGAGGACCTGCCCGCGGGCGCCTTTTCAGGCCACGCGCGGGCCTACCTCAAGCTCGAGGACGGCTGCCAGAACTTCTGCACCTACTGCATCATACCATACGCAAGGGGGCGCGTGCGCTCCCTGCCGCCGGAGCGTGCCGCCGCCGAGGCCGCAGAGCTGGCCGAAAAGGGCTATCGCGAGCTGGTGCTCACGGGCATAGAGATAGCCTCCTATGGCGAGGACCTGCCGGGCGGCCCCAATCTCGCTGATGCGGTGGAGTCCATAGCCGAGGCCGCGCCAGGGCTGCGGCTGCGCCTCGGCTCGCTCGAGCCGACGGTGGTGACGGAGGACTTCTGCCGCCGCCTCGCCGGGACGGGAAGGGTATGTGACCACTTCCACCTCTCGCTGCAGTCCGGCTGCGATGCCACGCTCGCGCGGATGCGCCGGAAGTACGACACGGCAGCTTTCTTCGCCGTGACGGAGCGGCTGCGCAGGTATTTCCCGCTCTGCGGTCTGACCGCCGACCTCATAACCGGTTTCCCCGGCGAGACGGAGGCCGACCACGCCGCGACGCTCGCTTTCATCGAAAAGTGTGCCTTCTCGGCCATGCACGTCTTCCCGTACTCGCGGCGCCCGGGCACACCTGCGGACAAAATGCCCTCTCAGCTCACCGCCGCGGTGAAATCCCGCCGCGCGGCCGAGGCCCATGCCCTCGCGGAGCGGATGAGAGGGGAGTACCTCGCCTCCTGCGTGGGCAGGACGCTCGAGGTGCTCTTCGAGACCGAGGAGAACGGCGTGTCCACAGGTCACGCATCAAACTACGTCGAAGTTTCCGTGCCGGGGACAGGCCTGCGGGGCCTTGTTAAAAACGTGCAAATCAGCTCTGTTTCGGGCTCAATGCTTGTTGGAGCTGCTATTTGACGCGCAAGGCGGGAAAAGGCTATACTATTAAAATAGGCTGAGCCTATAAAGACTAAAAGAGTTCTAACTGTAAAAGGATGTGTCCAAGAATGCCGGATAGGGCTTATAATTTCGCGGCTGGCCCGGCTCAGATGCCGGAGGCCGTTCTAAAGAAGGCGCAATCGGAGCTGCTCAACTGGCACGGCTGCGGTATGTCGGTCATGGAGATGAGCCATCGCGGCAGTCAGTTCAAGGAGATATATCTCGACGCGCGTGAGAGGTTCAAAAAGCTGCTGGACGTGCCCGAGACGCACGAGGTGCTGTTCCTCCAGGGCGGCGCCACCACGCAGTTCGCGGCGATACCGATGAATCTCATCGGCAAGGCCGGGGCTTCCTACGCCATAACAGGTAATTTTTCCGGCATAGCCGCGAAGGAGGCCGAAAAGTACGGCCGCGTATCCGTCGCCTGGGACGGCACGGATGAGGATTTCAGGCGCATACCGCGCCAGGAGGAGCTGGACATCGAGCCGGGCTCCGCGTACTTCCACTACTGCGCCAACAACACCATTTACGGCACGGCCTGGGACTATGTGCCCGAGACCGGAGGCATAGCCCTGGTCTGCGACATGTCCTCGGAAATAATGTCTCACCCCGTGGACGTGGCGCCCTACGCGCTCATCTACGCGGGAGCGCAGAAGAACATCGCCCCCGCAGGCCTCACCGTGGTCATCGTCGACCGCTTCTATGCCGGCCATGAGCGGCCCGACACGCCGCAGATAATGAGCTACCAGAAGCAGATAAACAAGGACTCCATGCTGAACACCCCGCCCTGCTGGTGCATATACATGCTCGGGCTGGTGCTCGAGTGGATAGAGGCCGAGGGCGGAGTCACGGCCATGGATGAGCGCCGCCGCGAGCGCAGCCGCCTCATCTACGACGTGCTGGATAACTCGAAGCTCTACAAGGCGCACGCGGAGCCGGGCAGCCGCTCGTGCATGAACGTGACCTTCCGCACCGGCTCCGAGGAGCTGGACGCCGAGTTCGTCAAGGGAGCCGCGGCGCGCGGCCTGCTGAACGTAAAGGGCCACAGGCTCACCGGCGGTATGCGTGCCTCACTCTACAACGCCATGCCCATCGAGGGCGCGAAGGCGCTGGCCGAATATATGAAGGATTTCGAGGTGGCACACCATGTATAAGATACGGACGATGAACGCCATTTCCCCTCTTGGGATATCGATACTCGAGAAGCACGGCTGTGCCGTGAAGCCGGATGTCGAGAGCCCGGAGGCGCTGCTCATACGTTCGGCCGACCTGCACTCCACGGAGTTCTGGCCGGAGCTTCTGTGCATAGGCCGCGCGGGCGCGGGCGTGAACAACATCCCGCTCGAGACCTGCTCGGAAAAGGGCATAGTCGTGTTCAATGCCCCCGGCGCGAACGCGGACGCCACCAAGGAGATGGTCATCTTCGAGATGCTCCTCGCCTCGAGGGATATCCTCGGCAGCATAGAGTGGGTCAAGTCCATCGCCGACAAGGGTGACGAGATACCTGCCCTGGTCGAGAAGGGCAAGAGCGCCTTCGCTGGCCCGGAGCTCTGCGGCAAGAACCTCGGCGTCATCGGTCTCGGCGCCATAGGCGCGCTGGTGGCGAACCTCGCGCTTGAGTTCGGCATGACCGTCCGCGGCTACGACCCCTACATGTCCGTTGAATCCGCCTGGCGGCTCTCGCGCGACGTCATCCACGTCGACTACCTCGACGAGATACTGCGCACCAGCGACTACATCAGCCTCAATGTGCCCTACACCGAGAGCACGCATCACATGATCGACGCCGCCGCCATCGCGTCCATGCGTCCCGGCGTGCGCATAATGAATGAGTCCCGTGCTGAGATAGTGGACGACGACGCCATGATAGCCGGCCTCGAGAGCGGCAAGGTGGGCAAATACGTCACTGACTTCCCGAACAAGAAGCTAATCGGCGTGCGCAACTGCATTACCACCCCGCATCTCGGCGCCTGCACGCCCGAGAGCGAGGAGAAGTGCTCCGTCATGGCGGCGCAGGAGATATATGATTACCTCGCCAACGGCAACATCCGCAACAGCGTGAACATGCCGAACGCCTCCCTGGAGCGCATGGGTGTGTGCCGTCTCTGCGTCATCCACCGCAATGTGCCGAACATGATAAACAGCATCCTCGACCTTATAAGCGCCCGGAATATCAACATCGAGCACATGATAAACAAGCCCCGCGGAGGCTATGCCTACACGATGATAGACCTTGCTGAAAAGGTCAACGGCGAGATAACCAGCCAGATACTGAAAAACCCCGACGTGCTGAGAGTGCGCGTGATATGAAACAAAGCCCCCGTCCGAAAGAGACGGGGGCTTAATATTGGCCTAAGACTTCCGGCCTAATATTAACAATAAATTTACTACTACTTTTTCCACTGTTATGCTACAATAGCCGTTATGAGAAAGATAGGGAAAAAACGCAATATGGAAGAACCGATGCGCCGCCCGGTGCCCGTGCTTGAAGCCAATCCTGAAACGGGCCTTTCCTCCGCTCAGGCGCAGGACCGCGTGGACGCAGGTTGGGCAAATCTGCCCATAGACCCCCCGGGCAAGACCGTGGGGCAGATAATAAAGTCCAATATCTTTACCTACTTCAACATGCTGTTTTTCCTGCTGGCGGCCGTGGTGCTGGTGTTCGGCACCTGGCAGAACGCGATGTTTCTCGGCGTCGTGTTCGCCAACATCGCCATCGGCATAGTGCAGGAGCTGCGCTCAAAGCGCACGCTCGACAAGCTGACACTGCTGACGGCCCCGCACGGCTTCGTCATACGCGACGGCAGACAGAGGAAGATACCCACCAGTGAGATGGTGCGGGATGACATCGTCGTGTTCTCCGCGGGCAGCCAGATTTTCGCTGACGCCGTGGTCGTCGCGGGCGAGTGCAGCGCCAACGAGGCGCTGATAACCGGAGAGGCGGACGAAATCAAAAAGACTCCGGGCGCGGAGCTGCTCTCCGGCAGCTTTGTCGTGTCCGGGGAGTGCCGCGCGCGCCTCACAAAGGTGGGCGCGGATTCCTACGCCAATCGCCTGACGCTCGAGGCCAAGGAGGCAAAGCCGCCCCAGCAGTCTGAGATGATGCGCTCCCTGACCCGCCTGGTGCAGATAATCGGCATCGCTATTATCCCGCTCGGCATACTCATGGCCGTCAAGGAGATAGTCTGGCTTGAACGCAGCGTTTCGGACGGCGTGGTCGCCACCGTGGCCTCGCTCATAGGCATGATACCGGAGGGACTCTACCTCCTCACCAGCATGGCCCTCGCCGCCGGCGTGGTGCGTCTCGCGCAGAAAAAGACCCTCGTCCACGACATGGGCTGCATAGAGACGCTCGCGCGCGTGGACGTGCTCTGTGTGGACAAGACCGGCACCGTGACGGAAAACAAAATGGCCGTCGAGGACATAGTGCCCCTCTGCCCTGAACGCTTTGAGGAGAGCGACATCCGCCTCATCATGGCCGATTACGTCGGAGCCATGCGCGCCGACAACGACACCATGGCCGCGCTGCGGAAATACTTCACCGGCGAGGTCAAGCAGCAGGCCATAAAGGCCGTGCCCTTCACCTCCGCCAAGAAGTTCGGCGGCGTCAGCTTCCACGAGGACGAGACCTATCTGCTAGGCGCGCCGGACGTGCTCCTCGGCGATAACTACGGAAAGTACGCGAGGCAGATAGACGCCTTCTCATCCAAGGGCTGCCGCGTGTTGCTGCTCGCGCTTTACGACGGCCAGCCGGACGACGAGACGCTCTCTGAGCCGCTCATGCCCATCTCCCTCATACTGCTCTCGAACAAGATCCGCGCCGAGGCTCCGGATACCTTCAAATACTTTGCCGAGCAGGGCGTCGCCATCAAGGTTATTTCCGGCGATAACGCCATGGCCGTATCCGAGGTCGCCAAGCGCGCCGGAATAAAGGGAGCGGAGAGCTATGTGGACGCCCGCACACTTGAGACGGACGAGGCCATAGCCGAGGCAGTCGAAAAGTACACTGTGTTCGGCCGCGTCACGCCGGACCAGAAGCGGAAATTCGTCCGCGCGCTCAAGGCCGACGGCCACACCGTCGCCATGACGGGCGACGGCGTCAACGACGTGCTCGCGCTCAAGGAGGCCGACTGCTCCATAGCCATGGCCTCCGGCTCCGACGCCGCCAGCCAGGTCTCGCACATAGTGCTGCTCGAGTCCAACTTCGCCGCCATGCCGTCGGTCGTCGCCGAGGGCAGACGCGTCATAAACAATATAGAGCGCTCTGCGGCGCTCTTCCTCGTGAAAAATATCTTTTCCTTTGCCCTGGCGGTCATATCGCTCATCTTCACGCTGCCGTATCCCGTCACCAGCGCCCAGATGAGCCTGGTCTCCGCGCTCACGATCGGCGCGCCGGGCTTTGTGCTCGCGATGGAGCCGAATATGTCGAGGATAAAGGGCAAGTTCTTGCCCAACGTCATATACAGGGCCCTGCCCGGTGCGCTGACGGACCTCATACTTGTCCTTGGCGTCATCCTCTTCTGCATGGTGTTCGAGGTCGGCGAGGACATGATGAGCACGGTCTGCGCCATCATCCTCAACGTTGTAGGTCTCATGGTGGTGCACTACACCTGCAAGCCCTATAACCTCCTGCGCAAGGCAATGATGGTCGGCCTGACGGTTGCCTTTGTGTTCTGCGTCATGCTGCTGCCCGAGCTCTTTACGCTTTCGTCCCTCGACCTGCCGGGCGTTATGATACTCGTCGTGTTCGCGCTGCTCTCGGCGCCTGCGCTCATCGTCATTCGCAGAGCTCAGGAAAAGCTCAAGGCCGGGGTGGATTCACTGCGCAGTCCCGGCCGCCACGCCGGGGAACGGCGGGTTAAAAGCCGTCGGGCAAAATGACGTCCTCAAGGGACACCCTGTCCCAGAAAAAATGAGGCACGAGCTCAGCTGGAGAGACGGGCTCCGGCCTGTCGATGAGCCCGCACATGTGCGCCAGCCAGCCGGTCAGCTCCTCGGGCGTGAAGCGGCGGCGGAGCTCTTCCATGTTGAGGTCGCCCTCGCGCTTTGAGAGCTTGCGCCCGCCCGGCGCCGTGAGCAGGGGGCAGTGGCAGTAGTCCGGGGCTTTGCCGCCCAGGGTCTCTATGAGCCACTTCTGCCGCGGAGCGGAGGGCAGCAGGTCGCGTGCCCTCACCACGCGGGTAACGCCCATCTCCATGTCATCCACCGAAACGGCCAGCTGATAGGCAAATACCCCGTCGGAGCGGCGGATGATAAAGTCCCCGCTGCCGCGCGCGAGGTTCTCGCAGTACGGGCCGTAGTGGCCGTCATCAATGGCTATTTCTGCGTCCGGGACTATGACCTTCGCAGCCGGAGCGCGGCGCTGCGCGGCACGCTCGGCCTCGGTGTAATGGCGGCACTTGCAGCCCGAGGGCCGCTCCTCTCCCGGATGCGGCGCGCTGGCGGCCAGCCGCTCGGCGCGGGAGCACCAGCAGGGATAGACAAGTCCGAGACTTTGCAGCCGCTCAAATGCGGACTCATAGCGCTCCGTGCGCACTCCCTGGCGGCAGGCGGGGTCCTCCGGCCAGCCGAGGTCCCAGTCGAGGCCCAGCCAGCGCAAGTCCTCGGCCATGAGGCGGGCGTGTTCGTCCCAGCTCCGCTCCGGGTCAAGGTCCTCCAGGCGGAAGAGCATCTCCCCGCCGAGTGAGCGCACGTCCAGCCAGGCGAGCAGGGATGAGAGCATATTTCCAAGGTGCAGACGCCCGCTGGGGCTGGGAGCAAAGCGTCCGCGCGGTTTTACAGTCATGTCGGCCTCCGAGTGGATGGTTTTTTGATATTTTGAGGATAGCATATTTTTGCCCGTAAGGGAACAGGAAAAGAATTTGGGGGAATCAGCCATAATACGCAAGCTTCTCGGCGAGGTATGGAGCTTTATCAAAACTCACAGGTATTGTCTCCTCGCTTTGTATTTTGTGGTCTACATAGTTACCTTCTTCATAATTGAGGAGCACACGCCCACGGAGGGTTACTGGGTAACGGACACGTTCATCGACGATTACATCCCCTTCGTGCCCGGCTTTGCGATATTCTATATCATCTGGTACCCGCTTTTTGCTGCGGTGGGCATACCGACGATGATCAAGGACGAGGGCGCGTTCCGCCGTTGGATGTACTACAACATGTTCACTCTCACGGCGACGCTGATACTCGACGTTATCATTCCGAACGGCCAGCACCTCCGCCCGCAGGACGTGGAGGTGACAAACCTCGGCACCTGGATAATGTCCATCATCTGGGCTGCAGACACACCGACCAACGTGTTCCCGAGCATGCACGTCCTCGGCTGCATAGGCGATATTCTCTGCGCCTTCGACAGCAAGATCTTCTCCAAGCCCTGGCGCGCGGTGATAACCGTTTCCTGCGTGCTGTGCATGGCATCCACTGTGCTGGTGAAGCAGCATGCCTTCATAGATACGGTCGGCGCGCTCATCTTCGCCGTGCCCGCGTTCTTCCTCTTCTATCGAAAGAGGTTCCTCTCTAAAAAGAGCAAACAGCTCCGGGAAGCCTAAGGCCCCGGAGCTGTTTTTTTGTTTTCTGCCGGCTTTCGGTAGGGGCTTTTCAGAATATAACGTCTGCCTTGTCGTCGATTTCGATGTTGATGTTGCCGAGAAAGACCGAGACAGTTCGTATTGCTTCTATGGTCTTCTGCCGTTCTTCGGTGGGGAGCTTAGATATCGCCCGCTGGAGATGACTTATGAACCGCCGCTCGCCAGTGTCAAGGCGCTTGAGGCCGGTGACTGTCGGCTGGACGTATACTGCCCTTCGGTTCTGGGGGTCATATTTTCGTTCTGCCAGATCGAGCTTGACCAGCGAGTCCACTATTTGCGTCATGTGCTGCCTGCTTGAGTGCACGAGTGAAGCTAGCTCGGACATGGAGATTATGCGCTGAAACTTCAGGTAGCACATCACCCTCGTCTGATTCGGGGACCAGTTATAGTTTTTCCTGAAAAAATCCTCGAAAGAGGAGGCCAGGCGCTCCTGGCTCAGATAGATGAAGTAGAGCAGTAGCTCGTCGGATTTCCCGCTGAGATTCTGTTCGAGCAACCTGTATTCAAGAGGGGTCATATGTGGGCCATCCTTCCGTACTGTCTTCCACACGGAAAACGATAAAATATTTTGATAATCGTCAATATATCACAGTCCTGCGGCCAACGCAAGCAAAATCCGGGCCATGAGAAGGAAAATAGTAAAAAATATTGATTGTTAATATATTAGCCAAAAACTCTTGCACAGATTTGTCGATAATACCACTTGTATAAAAGGGTAAAGTAGGCGATAATAATATCAAAATATTTGATTATAATTTTTAGCGATTATTAATAATTTTTAAATTTATGAGAATTCTACAATGACAGGAGGCACAAAAATGAACATAGGCAAAGAGCTGTTCCCGCATCTGCTGTCCCCGGGCAGGATAGGAAATCTGGAGATTAAGAACAGAGTTGTCATGGGTCCAACTGAGACACTGTACGCCACATCTGACGGCGAGGTAACGGATAAGATAATCGACTATTACACAGCCCGAGCGAAAGGCGGCTGCGGCCTAATCACCGTTCACTCGGCCCAGGGTGCGACGAAGGTGGACAAGATTGACCCATATCCCGGTTCAATCCGCGTAGACGATAACATGTACGTGCCTATGCTTTCGGATTTGGCGGAGGCAATCCACCGCTACGGTGCAAAGTGTACCATAAACATCAGCCCGGGCGGAGGTGCTCAGTCGCTGGGCTTCCCCTACGACAAGGGCAGCCAGGGCGTTTACAACGTTACGCGCATTGCCCCTGGCACGCTGCAGTCCCGATTTGTCGGCGCACCCGTGCGCCCCATGACCGTCGAAGAAATACATACCATGGTGGACTGCATGGGATGGAGCTGCTTCAACGCTAAGCGCGCTGGTTTTGACGCCGTTACCATCCATGCCATCGGCGGCTACCTCATCTCTGAGTTCCTGACACCTTGGTTTAACAACCGCACGGACGAATACGGAGGCTCCCTTGAGAACCGCTATCGTGTCCTGCACGAGATAATTGAGAATATCCAGGCTAAATGCGGCAGGGACTTCCCCATCATAGTGCGTATGTCGATAGACGAGTATCTGGGCGATGCCGGCCGCGGTGTGGAGGAGTCGAAGGTACTTTGCCAATGGATGGAGCGCGACGGCGTCGCGGCCATCGACGCTGAGGCGGCGGTATTCGAGACGGTTGAGTGGATGATACCCACCATCTATCAGCCGAAGGCCACTCTGGCGCACTTGGCCGCGGCTATCAAAGAGGCCGTAAGTATCCCGGTATTTGCGCAGGGCCGCATGTTTGACCCCGAGGTGGCAGAGCAGGTGCTGGCCGACGGGCAGGCGGACTTCATCTCCGAGTCCCGCGAGTGGATAGTCGAGCCGGACTTTGTGACAAAGCTGGAGAAGGGCGACATCGAGGGCATCCGCCGCTGCATCAACTGCAACTATTGCATAGGCAAGCGCATATTCGGCCAGATGCCGCTGCGCTGCACCTTCAACCCCATCGCAGGACGCGAGAGCCGCTTCCCCAACGGCAAGGTCGGAAAGGCGGAGGAGAAAAAGCGCGTGGCCATCATCGGCGCGGGTCCGGCAGGCCTGGAAGCGGCCTATATTGCCGCGCAGCGCGGACACAGCGTGGACGTGTACGAGGCGACTGACAGGCTCTGTGGCGGACAGCTGCGCATAGCGTCCAGCTCGCCCTGCAAGGATATTTTGCAGCACATCCCGGACTTCTTCCGCGTGCAGCTGGGCAGGCTGCCTAATGTGGAAATACACCTGAACAGCCCCGTGACGGCGGAAAATGCGGCCTGCATCGAGGCGGATACGGTACTCGTGTGCACGGGCGCCGAACCGCTGGTGCCGAATATACCGGGTATAGACGGCGCAAACGTGAAGAAGGCGCAGGACGTGCTGCTGGGCAAGACCGAGGTGAAGAGCGACGTCGTCATATGCGGCGGCGGACAGGTGGGCGTGGAGACAGCGCTGGAGCTCATAGAGCGCGGGCATAAGATAACTATAATCGAGATGTTGCCTGACCTCATTCTGAAAGAGGAGCTCATGACGCGCATCGTCATGATGAAGAAGCTGGCCGCGGCGGGCGTGAACATCCTATGCAGCCACAGCGTCACCGCCTTCACGGACAGCGGCGTGGAGGCTGAGGACATGAAGAGCGGCGAAAAGAAGACGCTGGAGGGCGACGTGGTCATAGCCTTCGGCACCAAGCCCGTAGCCGCTGTCAAGGAGTTTTTCCCGGGCAAGGAAGTGATGGTGATAGGTGACGCCCGCACCCCGGACACCATCACATCTGCTATCCACGACGGCTTCTTTGCGGCGCTGGATATTTAATGAGAGAGCTTTCAGATGTCCGGCCGGCGTCTGAAGACATAGGAGAGTAAAACGTTTAGTATCAAGGAGGTAAAACAATGGCGACCAATCTAAAGCAGGTCAAGAGGGGATATGCGAACCTGAAGCGCTCCGGCACCCAGATGTACTACGAGACGATGGGCAACGGCGACCCGGTTATATTCGTACACCAGTGCTGGTGGAACAACTTCGAGTTTGAGGGCGTTATCCCGATGGTGGCAAAGCAGTACACCGTGTATTCTCCAGATTCGCTGGGCTTTGGCTTCTCACCGGCCGCCCCAAACTGGTTCGAGTTCACGGATTTCACCGACAGCTTCATCGACTTCATGGACGACCTGGGCATAGAGAAGGCCAGCTTCGTGGGTCAGCACTCCGGCTCGCTCATCATGGCGGACCTGGCGGCGCGGTATCCCGAGCGGGTAGACAAGCTCATCTTCGGCGGCTTGGCCATATATGAGGACAGCCTGAGAAAGGCCAAGGCGGCCCGCCGCGATATGATAGGTGGCAACAAGATGCCCTATACCAAGAGCCTGCGCCCCGGCGATCTCATAGGACTTGAGTCAGGACTACTCCAGCGTAAGGAGGACGGCTCCCACTTCGTAGAATACTGGAATGAGCAGTATCGAGAGAATCCGGACAGCAAGTTTGAATACATACAGCGCGCGGCCATAGCTAACATGCTCCACTACGACAAGGGTGGACGCGACATGATAAACGCCTTGCTGACCTTCGACCTTGAACGCGTGTTGCCGAAGGTGAAGCAGCCCTCACTCCAGCTCGTGGGCGACCGCGACTGCGTCAAGCCGCCTCTCTTCAAGACCATCAAGGAGGCCGCCGACCAGCTCGGCTCTGACATCAACAAGATTAAGATAGTCGAAGGCGGCGGCATCATGCTCTACCTCGATTATCCCTTCGAGTGCGCGGAGGCCATACTCAGTTTCCTTGCCGACCCCGCCGCCTACAAGGGTACCGAGGGCCGCGAACTCGAACGCGCGATGAAGGAGTACCTTGTACCCGACTTCGACAGCTTGGTCTTCGAGGACAAAAACGTTTATATAGACTGAACACGGGAAGAGAGTATCCGCAACTGACGTTAGCTGCCGGTCTGCCATGGTAATCGGCGCCGGCAGCAATTTTTGAATCGCTTTTATGCGGAGGTGCAACCTTGAAAGACATTGGTATCAAACGTATCTGCGTCAGTGTGTCTGATCTTGAAAAGAGCCTGGCCTTTTTTACGGGCGATATGGAGCTGACCGAAGTTTGCCGCGGATGTTTGGATGAGCAGACTGTGACGGCCTTATATGGGCTAGAATCGAGTGCGGCGGAGTATGCCATGCTCAAAAATGAAGAGCAGCCTACTCTGCTTCAGCTCATCTCCTTTACGAATACCCCAAAGCGTTCCATACGCGAGGGCAGGCCGAGCTGGGACTTCGGCTACTACGACGTGGCCTTCCGTGCGAAGAACAATTCCTGGGCCTATGAGCATTTCAGGGATCTTGGCTTTGACTACTACTGCCCGCCCACACGCTATGTGGCGGATTGGATAAACCTGGACGTGCTGGAGGGAGTGCTGAAGGGTCCGGACGCCATGCCCATGGCGCTAATAGAACGCCTGAAGGAGCCGATCCCTCGTTTTGAGGGCATGTTCTCAATTTTTACGGACGTCGCGCAGACGGTGGCCAGTGGAGAGGAGGCATCGCGCTTTTACGAGGGTGTGCTGGGACTCAGCAAGGTGTTTGACGAAGAACTGCCTGATGGCCTGGTGGACGACATAGTCGGCGTACCGCACGGGACGCATACTCGTATGCTGATGTTCGCAGGGGGCAACACGCCCATAACTGAATGCCTGGAATACTCCATAAAAGGCAGCCCAATGTCCGACGTGGCGAAGCCAGAGAACGTTGGTGTATTTGCGACGGCCTATGAGACGGAAGACTTGGACGCCCTGCTGGAGCGCTGCACTGCTGCAGGGTTTGAGACTGCCGTGCCGCCCGTGCGCTTGCAGCTGGAGCCATACGGAGAAATAAGGCTTGCCCGCGTGAATGGCCCTTCAGAGATGTCAGTGGAGCTCTTTCAGGTGATCTGATACATCTTAGAGAGGAGAAACTCTGTGGAAAGCTCAAACAAAAGATTTTACGGCTGGACAATCGTCGCCTCGCTATGGATGATATATTTTCTGAATGTTGGTTTCCCCATGTACGGCGGGCAGACGGTAAACACCTTTATGTCGGACGAGATGCAGTTCAACAGGACTGTGCTGGGTCTCGGTTTTTCGCTGTTCAACTTATTCCAGGGTCTGCCGGGACCGCTGATAGGTTATACAATACAGAAAAAGGGCGCTAGGTTTTGCATGGCTATAGGATCTGCGCTAATCCTTATAGCTGCGGTACTGATGGGGTATTTTGTAAAAAACCAGTGGGTGTTTCTTTTCACATTTGGCATCATAGCTGGTGTAGGCGTCGGTTTTGGCACTGTCGTGCCGGTGCAAACCACGGTAACACAGTGGTTTACAAAGAGGCGCGCACGCGCCATGGCCATCACACTGACGGCTTCCGGATTTGGCGGCTTCATTGCTGCCCCACTGCTTACTTGGGTGCTCGACAGCACAGGCAAGTGGAACAACTGTTGGCTCGTCGTAGCTGGTGCAGCGCTGCTTGCCCTGCTCATAGACCTCTTTCTCATAAAGGATAAGCCCGCAGACATAGGGCAGATACCCGACGGTAAGACCGAGGGTGAGACGGCTACCGACAAAAAGAAATCTGGATTCAAGCCCTATATGACAGAGGAAAAATGGACCGTCAAAGAGGCCCTGAAGAACGCTAAGTGCTGGATGGTACTTCTGGGTGCCCTGGGCCTGTACATACCCTATATGATGCTTGTGAGCCACGGCATTGCCTGCCTGGGTGACCACGGCTTGTCAGCGACCAGCGCAGCATTTTCAATGAGCCTCATAACTGTGACGAGTATAGTAGGTCGTCTGCTTGGCGGCGAGCTGTGCAATCGAATGCCTGCACGCTATGTCTGGGCTGGTTCTCTCACCGTACTGCTGTTGGGTACCGTATGCCTTATGGGCGCCTCCAACGTGCCGCTAATGGTGATCTACGCCGCCTGCACCGGCATAGGTTTCGGTTGTTCCTTTGTGTGTATGCCCGTGGTGTTCTCGAGCTATTTTGGCGCTGACATCTACGGTAGCCTGTTCGGTACTCTCTTTCCGATAATCACTATTTGCTCCTCCGTATCTCCGGCCCTAGCCGGAACAATGTACGACGTAAGCGGCAGCTACACCTCCGCCTTCATCATGGTCATGGCTTTCAATATCCTGGGCATAGTCGCCATGCTGCTGGCCAAGCCGCCGAGAAAGAAGCAGAATTGAACAGCGCGCCCTGCCGTAAGGCGAGGTGTATCTTGTCAGATCCGCCCGGTGTTGTACCGGGCGGGTTTTGCTGTTGAAATGGGCTTACTTTTGGGGTATAATATCATAGTTTAAGCTCACACATAAGAGGCGGCATATGAGAGACAGCATTTATATAAAAGGCGCGAGGGAGAACAACCTCAAAAACATCGACCTTGAGATACCGCGCGAGAAGCTCGTCGTGTTCACGGGCCTCTCCGGCAGCGGCAAGAGCTCACTGGCATTTGAAACCATTTACGCCGAGGGGCAGAGGCGCTATGTCGAGAGCCTCTCGAGCTACGCGCGCATGTTCCTGGGTCAGATGGACAAGCCCGACGTGGACTACATCGAGGGCCTTTCCCCCGCAATATCCATAGACCAGAAGACCACGAGCCGCAACCCGCGTTCCACAGTCGGCACCGTCACGGAGATTTACGACTACCTCCGCCTGCTCTGGGCGCGTATAGGCGTCCCGCACTGCCCCAAGTGCGGCAAGGAGATACGCCAGCAGACCATAGACCAGATCGTCGACCAAGTGCTCGCCTGGCCGGAGGGCTCGCGTATACAGGTGCTCTCGCCCGTGGTGCGCTCGCGCAAGGGCGAGCACGTCAAGGTGTTCGAGGACGCCAGAAAGGGAGGCTATGTCCGTGTGCGCGTGGATGGCTCGGTGTATGACCTCTCCGAGGAGATAAAGCTCGATAAGAACAAGAAGCACAATATAGAGGTCGTGGTGGACCGTCTGGTCGTCCGCCCGGATTCGGCGCGACGGCTCACGGATTCCATCGAGACGGCGGCCTCGCTCGCGAGCGGGCTGGTGCTTATAGACTGCCCCGCCGACGGGCGCGAACAGCTCTTTTCCCAGAACTACGCCTGCGAGGACTGCGGCATCTCCATTGAGGAGCTCACGCCGCGCATGTTCTCCTTCAACAGCCCCTACGGCGCCTGCCCGACCTGTTCAGGTCTCGGCAGCCAGCTCCGGGCCGATCCCAGCCTGCTCATAAAGGACCCGGAGCTCTCCATCCTCCAGGGCGGCCTCCAGGCCCCCGGCTGGGCAAACGTCAAGGGAGACAGCATCGCCAAGATGTATTACGACGCCCTTGCGAAGAAATACCACTTCAAGCTCACGACGCCCATAAAGGACCTACCGAAGGAGGTCATGGACGTCATCATGTACGGCACCGGCGGCGAGCCGCTGGAGCTCCAGTACGAGACCGCGCGCGGCACAGGCACGCTCCGGCAGCCCTTCGAGGGCCTGGTGAACTCGCTGGAGCGGCGATACCGCGAGACGCAGAGCCAGTCCATGCGCGAGGAATACGAGGAATACCTCGGCGAGTACCCCTGTCCGGACTGTGCCGGAAAGCGGCTCAAGAAGGAGGCCCTCGCCGTAACCGTGGGCGGGATGTCCATCATCGACTTCTGCAACATGCCGGTCACCAAGGAGCTGGCCTTTATTGAGGCCCTGCCCGCCGAGCTTGGGGCGCGGAGCATGATGATAGCCGACCGTATCCTCAAGGAGATACGCTCCCGTCTGGGCTTCCTCGCGAGCGTCGGCTTGCAGTACCTGACCCTCTCCCGCGCGGCGGCGACGCTCTCGGGCGGCGAGAGCCAGCGCATAAGGCTCGCGACGCAGATAGGCTCCTCGCTCATGGGCGTGCTCTACATCCTCGACGAGCCGAGCATCGGACTGCATCAGCGCGACAACGACAAGCTCATCAATACGCTCAAGGAACTGCGCGACCTCGGCAATACGCTCATAGTCGTCGAGCACGACGAGGACACCATGCGCGCGGCGGACTGGATAGTCGATATCGGCCCCGGCGCGGGCGTCCACGGCGGCGAAGTCGTGGCCCAGGGCACGGTGGAGGACATCTGTGCCGAGCCCAGGAGCATCACCGGCCAGTACCTCTCCGGAGCGCGGAAGATACCGGTGCCTTCGAAGCGCCGTAGCGGGAACGGAAAAAGCCTGCTTATCCGCGGCGCGAGCGAGAACAATTTGAAGAATATAGACGTCGAAATACCGCTTGGCGTGCTCACGGCCGTGACCGGCGTCTCCGGCAGCGGCAAGTCCAGCCTGATAAACGAGGTGCTCTACAAGACCCTGGCCTCCGTGAAAAACCGCGCCCACGTCCGGCCCGGCCGCTGCCTCGGCATAGACGGGCTTGAGAACGTGGACAAGGTCATCTGCATCGACCAGTCGCCGATCGGACGCACACCGCGTTCGAACCCTGCGACGTACACCGGTGTGTTCAACGACATCCGCGAGCTCTTTTCCTCCACCGAGGACGCAAAGCTGCGCGGCTATGGTCCGGGGCGCTTCTCCTTCAACACCAAGGGCGGGCGCTGTGAGGCCTGCTCCGGCGACGGCCTCATAAAGATCGAGATGCACTTCCTGCCCGACCTCTACGTCCCCTGCGACGTCTGCAAGGGCAAGCGCTATAACCGCGAGACGCTGGAGGTCCGCTATAAGGGCAAGAACATCGCGGACGTGCTGGACATGACCGTCGAGGAGGCTCTGGACTTCTTCCAGAACCTGCCCAAGATCCGCGACAGGATACAGACCCTTTACGACGTCGGCCTCGGCTATGTCAAGCTCGGCCAGTCGTCCACCACGCTCTCCGGCGGCGAGGCGCAGCGCGTGAAGCTCGCCACCGAGCTTGCAAAGCGCTCCACAGGCTCGACCGTGTATGTTCTCGACGAGCCGACGACGGGTCTGCATACGGCGGACGTGCAGCGGCTTATCAGCATCCTGGACAGACTGACCGACGCGGGAAACACCGTGGTCGTCATCGAGCACAACCTCGACGTCATCAAGGTGGCCGACCACATCATCGACCTCGGCCCCGAGGGCGGCGACGGCGGCGGTACGGTGGTCTTTGCCGGTACCCCCGAGGGCTGTGCGGACTGCGCGGAGAGCGCGACGGGCGAATATTTGCGGAAGGTACTTGAGACATGACAGATTTCATCGTTGAGGCCATAACCGGTGCGGACGTGGGGAAATACCTCGCGACCTTCATCATCTCCATGATCCCGGTCATAGAGCTGCGCGGCGCGATACCCATAGGCGTCAGCCTCGGGCTCTCTCATGTGGAGGCCATGGGCATCAGCATCATAGGCAATATGCTGCCCGTGCCCTTCATCATCCTGTTCATACGGCCGATATTCAAATGGATGACGAAGAAAAGCGAAAAGCTCGGCCGCCTGGCAACGAAACTTGAGACCAAGGCTGAGGGCAAATGGGACAAGATACACCGCTATCAGTTCTTCGCCCTTACGCTGTTTGTGGCGATACCGCTGCCGGGCACGGGCGCCTGGTCGGGCGCGCTCATCGCGGCGGTGATGAACATGCGCCTGCGCAACGCCCTGCCGTCCATACTGCTCGGCGTGCTCATAGCCGGCATACTTGTCACCGGCATCACTTACGGCTTCACCTCGATTTTCACTTAACAAAAAAAGCCGTCGCCCCATAGACTGTGACATAGGGGGTGACGGCGTGTTCTGGAAAATACTGCTCTGCGCTGTGGCGGCGGGAATGGTCGTGCTCATCCTGTGGTCGCTGAAAGGCGCGCTGCTGCTGCCTGTGCGCTGCGGGCGGAAGACGGACCTGGAGATAAGGCTCGCCGTGTCCGGCGCGGAGCCCAGGCTGGAGGAGACGCTCTGCTCGCTCGTCTGGCTCAGGGAAAACGGCACGTTAAGGGGCCGGATAATCATAGACGACTGCGGAATGGACGATGATACGCGCGAGACCGCCCGGCTGCTTGCAAAGCGCTGGGACTGCGTGGACATCGGATGGGATGGGGAAGAATGGACGAACGCGAAGAATTAAACGAGCTCTCGGGCCGGGTCATAAGCGTCATCTACGCCAACGAGGAGAACGGCTACACCGTGCTCCGGCTGGATACGCTCGACGGCGGGGTCACGACCGTGGTTGGAACTCTGCCCTCGGCCTGTCCCGGCGAGGAGCTGCATGCCTTCGGCGAGTGGATGACCCACCCCAACCACGGTCGGCAGTTCAAGGCGGAATACGCGGAGCGGAGCCTGCCCGGGACTACGGAGGCCATCTACACCTACCTCGCGGGCCGCGCCGTAAAGGGCATAGGCCCCGCAACCGCCACGCTGATAGTCGACCGCTTCGGCGAAAAGACGCTGGAGGTGCTGGAAAACCATCCGGAGCAGCTCTCCGAGATACGCGGAATAAGCCGGGAAAAGGCCCAGCGTATATCCGCAGACTTCCGCCGCCAGGCGGGGATGCGGCGGCTGATGGAGTTCCTCTGCGGCCACAGCCTGCGTCCGCTGCTGGCCGTCCGCCTCTACAGGTTCTACGGCGAGGATGCCATGGACGTGATCGGCGGCGACCCCTACATAATCTCCGCGCCGCACATAGGCGGCTCCTTTGCGGAGGCAGATCACCTGGCCTTCGACCTCGGCTGCGAGTCGGACGACCCGAACCGTGTCCGCGCCGCCGTGATCTTTGAGCTGAGGCACAACGCCGGGAACGGCCACTGCTTTATCCCGGCGGACAAGCTCACAGCGGCCACGGCGCAGTTCATAAACGCTGAGCCGCAGCTGGTGGAGGACGCGATAGCCGCTCTTGCTGAGCAGGGCATCATCACGCGCGCGCCGCTCGCGGGCCGCGACGCCTGCTATCTTGCCGAGCTCTACGAGGCCGAGACCTATGTCGCGGAAAAGCTCAAAAACCTCGCCAAGGCCCCCAGACCCGAGGATGAGGCAACGCGCCGCCTGGTGGAGCGCACCGAGGCCGAGAGCGGCATGACCTACGCCCCGCTGCAGCGAGAGGCGCTGAGCCTCGCGGCGCGATGCCGGGTCATGGCCCTCACCGGCGGCCCCGGCACAGGCAAGACCACCTCGCTGCGCGGCATTCTTGCCATGTACGATGCCATGGGCATAGAGACGCTGCTCACCGCGCCGACCGGACGCGCCGCAAAGCGCATGTCGGAGCTCACCGGCCGCGAGGCCGCGACCATCCACCGCCTGCTCGGCGCCGCCTTCGCCCCCGAGGGCGAGGACGTGGTGTTTGCCCATGACGAGGACGAGCCGCTCGACTGCGGCGCGGTGGTGCTCGACGAGTGCTCAATGGTTGACATAACGCTTATGCGCGCTCTACTGGCCGCTCTGCCGGAGGATTGCCGGCTGATACTCGTGGGCGACGCCGACCAGCTTCCCAGCGTGGGGCCGGGGCGGGTGTTCTCGGACATACTGCGCTCGGGGGCGATACCGGCGGTCAGGCTGACGGAGATCTTCCGCCAGGCCGAGGGCAGCCGCATAGTCCGCTGTGCGCACGAGATAAACAGGGGAGAGCACCCGGACTTCCGCAAAAACTCGGGCGACCTCTTTCTGCTCAGCCGCACGGACACGGCCCGCGCGGCGGACACGATAGTCGAGCTCTGCTCGGAGCGCCTGCCAAAGCGCATGGGCATCGCGCCGGAGGAGATACAGGTGCTCACGCCCACGAGAAAGGGCGAGCTGGGTTCCGTACAGCTCAACCGGCGGCTCCAGGCGGCGCTCAACCCGCCTGCGAAGGGCAAAAATGAGAAAATTTTCGGCGAAGTCACCTTCCGCGAGGGCGACAGGGTGATGCAAATCCGGAATAACTATGATATAATCTGGCACAGGAGCCGTGAGGGTGCCCCGGCGGAGGCCGGCTGCGGCATCTATAATGGCGACATTGGCTACATACTCGGCATCGACATCGAAAACGAGACGCTGACGGTGGACTTTGACGGCCGCGTCGCGGCGCTGAGCTTTGAGCAGCTCATGCAGCTCGAGCACGCCTGGGCGATGACCGTGCACAAGTCACAGGGCAGCGAATACAGGGCCGTCGTGCTCGCGCTGGCCCAGGCGGCGCCGAGGCTGCTCACCCGCGGAGTGCTTTACACCGCGGTGACGCGCTCACGCGAGCTGCTCATAGCCGTCGGCGAGGTCGAGACGGCGTACAGGATGATAGACAACCACGTTCAATCGAGGCGGTACAGCGGCCTTAGGATAAGGCTGAGCTCTGAAATATAGAAAAGGAGACGTGATTGCCGTGCCGAAGTCGAAAAGCGGGATACTGGACATCATCTTTCCGCCTCGCTGTGCGTTCTGCCGCAGGCTCCTCAAGCGGGGAGAGAGCGGTATGTGCGCCGAGTGCGAGAGGAATTTGCCCTACACGCCGCCCTCGGAGCGCGCGGGCACGGACTTTGTCGCGGCCTGCGTCGCGCCCTTGAAGTACGAGGGTACGGTGCGCGAGGCGCTGCACAGGTACAAGTTCCAGGGCGTCACGGCCTATGCAGGCGTGTTCGGCCGGCTTGTCGCCGGATGCATAGCCGAGAGGCTCCGCGGCGAGTACGACCTCATCTCATGGGTGCCGCTCTCGAGCCAGAGACTGCGCGAGCGCGGCTACGACCAGGCCATGCTCATCGCCATGGCCGCAGCGCTGGAGCTGGGCGACGTGGCGGTGGAGACGCTGCGCAAGCGCAAGGACGTTGCCCCGCAGTCGGCTACGGGCAGCATTGAAAAGCGCCGGGCGAACATCTCCGGCGCATACGAGGTCATCGACCCTGAGCTGGTCGAGGGCCGCAGGATACTTCTCATCGACGACATCGTCACGACCGGCGCTACGGTTTCGGAATGTGCCCGGACGCTGGGCCTCGCAGGCGCGGAGAGCGTTGTGTGCGCGGCCCTCGCAAGGGTTGACTAAACCGGCACGGAGTGGTGTATGATTACGGTAGCGCTGGCGGCATGATCCTGACCCGCCCCGTGTGGCGGCTGCCCGCGCTAAGACTGGAAAGGTGCTAAAGCTATGCTGATATTTGAAAGGGATATAGCCCTCGATATGGGAACCACAGGCGTACTGCTCTATTCAAGGGGCAAGGGCGTGCAGATACGTGAGCCGACTATCGTGGCCGTGGACAAGTTCACGGGCCGCCTGCTGAAGGTGGGCCACGAGGCGCAGAAGATGCTGGGCCGTACGCCTGCGAGCATAGTGCCCATACAGCCCATAATGGACGGCGTCATCTCGGACTACGACATGACTGTCGCCATGCTCAAGGAGCTCATCGGCCGTGTCACGAGCTTCAGCCTCTTCAAGCCGAGGGTGCTCGTCTGCGTCCCCGGCAGCATAACGGGCGTTGAGGAGCGCGCGGTCATAGACGCTGTTGTCGAGGCCGGTGCGCGCAAGGTCTACCTCGTCGAGAGCGCGGTCGCTACGGCCTACGGCGCGGGCATAGACGTATCGAAGCCGGACGGCCACCTCATAATCGACATCGGCGGCGGCACGACGGAGACGGCGGTCGTCTCCCTCGGCGGCGTGGCCGAGTGCGAGTCCATAAAGGTCGCGGGCGGCAGCTTTGACGACGCCATCATCCGCTACGTCCGGCGGCGCTACAACGTCCTCATCGGCGCCAAGACGGCCGAGGAGGTCAAGATAAACATAGGCTGCGTCGTGCCGAAGCCCGAGGTCGGCATCGAGGAGGTAAAGGGCCGCGACCTGGTCACGGGCCTGCCCAAGATGGTCAAGCTCAGCTCCACGGAGCTGGCCGAGGTCCTGCTCGAGCCCGCGCGCGAGATACTCGAGAGCATCCACTACGTCCTCGAGCGCACACCGCCCGAGCTGGTGGCGGACATCTCGCAAAACGGCATAGTCATGTCCGGCGGTGGCAGCCTCATCTACGGCATAGACATGCTCGTCGAGCACGACACCAAGCTTCGCACGGTGGTCGTGGACGACCCTATCTCCTGCGCCGCCTACGGCGCGGGCAAGATGCTCCTGAGGCTCAACGAGCTCCCCGAGGGCATGGTGAACTTTGCCCGCAAGCGCCAGCTGCAAAACTGAAAAGCAAAAGGCGGGGACCCGCGAAAGGTGCCTCCCGATAAGAAAACATCGTGGGGCAAGAGAGAAACGGTATAGCTTCGGCTATGCCGTTTTTCTCATTCTTGCCTTGATGAAGTAACTTTCGATACTTCCAGGGCTCCAATGCCCTTATAGTAGATGTCAATTTCCTGGGTGCGGTTCTTGCCCTTTGGATCGCTGGCGGCATGGACAACGATCTTCTCGACAAACTCATGTAAGATACATGGGGTTAATTCAGGAATTTCCGTATACCGTTCTACAACGGAGAGAAACCTTTCCACATTGGCGCTTTTTTGTTCCTCTGCTTCGATTTCATCACGGAGAGCAGCCGCTACATCTTGAAGCTGATGCTGCTCTTTCTCGTAATCGGTAGAGAGCTTTTGAAAACGCTCGTCAGAAAGTTTTCCCGAAATAGTATCTTCGTAGAGCCGCTTGAAAATGGTGTCCAGCTCTGCAATCCGCTTTTCGGCATCGGCCAATGTTTTCTGCCGTTTTGCCAAATCTTGGTTACGTTGGCGCATATCCGCATCCATGACCATCTTCACAAAATCGTCTTTGCGCTGTGATGCGAAGGAAACGATCTCGCGCAGATTTTGCAGAACCAATTCTTCCAGGATAACAGTTCGGATAGAATGTGTCTGCCCACATACATCACGGCTTTTCCGATAGCCGGAACACAGATAGTATTCCTGATCGCGCCGGAAATTGGTTGCCCTGCATTGGTACATAATGGAGCCGCAGTCGGCACAGAACATCATGCCGGAGAACATACCCATTTCTCCCATCTTTGTGGGTCGGCGCCGCGTCTGCCTTGCGAGCCTTGCTGCATCGGCAATCGCCTCCGTCCAGATGGCTTCGTGGGTATTATCAAAAATCTTCCATTCGCTTTCTGGATTGTGCAAGGTCTTTTTACTCTTGTAGGATTTTTTACGGGTTTTGAAATTAACTGTGTGCCCCAGGTATTCACGCCAGCGGTCCATGATGTCGGCAATCGTAGAAGAATCCCAAGCGTAAGGAGAACCTTTCTTTGTGACATTGGTTGTTCTGCCCTTGCTCGCATAGTAAGCAGCCGGAGTAAGAATTTTTCTTTCCGTCAGTTTTCTTGCAATCTGCGAGGGTCCCAAACCATCCATGATATAGAGACCAATTTCATAAACTACCTGGGCGGCTTCTTCATCCTTCACCCATTGCTTTTTGTCATCAGACGATTTCATGTATCCATACGGAGGCAAAACAGTCAAATGTTCTCCTGCATTGCCTTTCACTTTCATAACGGCACGGATTTTTTTGCTGGTGTCTTTAGCGTACCATTCATTGATGATATTGCGGAAGGGCATAAACTCGTTGTCACCCTGAGTGCTGTCCACACCATCATTCACCGCAATAAAGTGAATATCATGTTCGGGAAACATGATTTCCGTATACATGCCGACTTGCAGATAATCACGTCCGAAACGTGACATATCCTTGATGATGACCCTCTTGACAAGGCCAGCCTCAATGTCTGCAATCATCTGCTGAAAGCCTGGGCGGTTGAAGGTCGTACCTGAGATGCCATCATCAACATAGAATTTGAAATTGCTGTATCCATGCTCACGGGCATACTTTTCCAGGATTTTTTTCTGGTTTACAATGCTATTGCTGTCACCCTGCAATTCATCATCACGGGATAAGCGACAATACAAAGCTGTAAGTTCTTCGGAGCTCATAGCCGTGTAAGGGAATTGAAGCGCGGCAGCGGTGTTTGACTGATAATACATAAATACCTCCTATCTGGCAGTCAAACACGATATTGAAGTCCAACTTCATTATACCGCGCTTTCTTTTCCCTGTCTGCCTGTTAAGAGGTTTTCAAGTCACAGTTTGTTTCTGAACATCGGCTTTTATCAGGTTCTCCAGTTTGGAGGCTATCGTCTGATTTCCCGTTTGAGGGAAAAAAGAATTGACGATAAAGGTCGTGTTGCCGATCTTCTTTTTGCTCCGCATAGGCGGGGCATATTTATTTTCAGATTGAATTTTCTGCATAATAAGGCCCCTTTCATGCCATTTCATTAAAACCATAAAAGAGGCAGAAAACGGACGGCTGCTGGCCGCAGCTCCACGGGAATCTCACCCCGGCCCATGCTGATGGGTGCGCCGCGCAATGCTTTGAGGGCGTTCAACGCGGGAGTCTCATTATCCTGTCTGCGTATCCTCGCCCACAGGTTGCCACACCTGTTTTGCGGCCTGGTTTTGTCGCTCACCTGTTTGGTAGGGGTCCCGTCCTGCGGACTTGCAACAGGGTCATGGCGCACCGGCCGACCGGCTCCACACAGACAAATTGTATCCGTCTGCCTTATTCTGCCCGAAGGCTTTCTTTGTCAAGGAACAATAAGGCTTTGTCAGCCTGTAAAAACATACCGTTTCCGATATGCTTTTGCGGAACGACAAACAGCCCATAACGGGAAGCGTGGAAAGGGGTATACGCTCCCCGCATGGGCTTAAAGAGTTAGCCTACATGAAACGCAAGAGTGCGGGTAATAAGGCGCACTTGCAGCCTGTTACGCATTTCTTCGTCCACATAGGAGTAAGTATTGCCCGCGTCGTCTTTCAACGTTCGGGTACAAAGTTTCGCTATGTAACCCTCGTAATGCTTCAAGATCGCGCACATGGCGGTTGTGTCGCCGTTTGCCGCTGCGGAAATGA
>URDK01000018.1 GCA_900546485.1 uncultured Eubacteriales bacterium | reverse complement strand
CTTCATACCTCCGAAGATGCTGTGATACCTGCTGTCGCCCTTGAGGGCATAGCACTCAGCGCCGCCCTTGCGGGCGCAGTCGAGCCTGCCGCCTATCTCGTTGGGGTAACGGTAAAACCAGCAGCGCACGTCCTGGCAGATGTTGCCGCCGATGGTGCCGATGCCGCGCACGAGCGGAGTGGCGACGGAGTGCGCCGCCTCGGCGAGGGCTGGGACGGCGGAGGCCACGGTCTCGCTCTCGGTGAGCTCGGCGAGAGTGGTCATGGCGCCGATCTTGAGCTTGCCGTCCTCAACGGCCACGCCCTTGAGCTCCGGGATATCGCGGAGGGAGACTACCTTTTTCGGATATTTGGGCAGGATATCCTGCTTGAGTTCGCCGAGGAGGTCACTGCCACCGGCCATGTATACGGCGCCGTTTTCCATCTCGCCGGAGGCCTCGGAGCAGGTCTGGGGGCGAACGTAATCAAATCTCTTCATTTTAAGCTTTCTCCTTCCCTCAAATCTTGCCGAGCGCCTTGAGTATCACGTCAGGTGTTGCCGGATAGGTGGAAACCTGGACGCCTATGGCGTTCGATATGGCCTGCATGGTCGCACTTGCCGCTGCTGCACCGGCTATCTCGCCGACGCCCGTGGCCTTGAACTGGAAGGTGTCGAACTGGCTCTCCATGAAGCAGGTCTCGTACTCTGGGAACTCGTTGAAGGGGCGCCACTTGTACTCTATCATGTCGTAGGTCATCGTGCGGCCTGTGCCGGGGTCGATGATGTGCTCCTCAAAGGTGGCGGTGTCGAGTGAGGCGGAACCTATGCCGCCCTGAGCCTGCATCTCAAGTCCGGAGGGGTCGATCATCTGGCCGCAATCCGTGCCGCCAAGCATATTGAGAACGTCCACCTTACCGGTCTCGCGGTCTACCTGGACCTCGAGGAACACGATGAACATGTTCGGCGTTGAGAAGTTTTCGAGATGCTGACCGTAGCCGGTGAGGGTGAGGTTCTGGGGGATGAGCTTCTTCCAGGTGACGAACTTGCCCGGGCGGGCAACGGTGGCTACGCCGTACTCGGTGAGGTACATGCTGTCCTCGGCGACCTCGAGGTAGGGCTTGGCGAGCTCGAAGAGCTTGTGCTTGGCGTCCTCGGCGGCGCTGGAGACGGCGTGTCCATAGGTGATGGTACCGCGGCTGCCGCAGAGGCCGAAGCCGGTCGGATTGATCATCGTATCTCCCGGGGTTATTTCCACGCGCTCATAGGGCACGTTCATGATCTCGGCGACCATCTTGACGATGTTGCTGCGCTGGCCCATGCCGGACTCGGTTATGTTTGTCTGTAGTACGATGTGGGCCTTGTCGCCCACAAGGTCGGGTACTACGCGGACATAGGCCTCGGTATTGTCCTCACCGATGTCTGCGTTGCCGATTATGCCGCAGCCAACGCCTCGGACAAAGCGGCCGTCCTCGCTCTCCCAGGTGGGTACGCCCCAGCCCTTCCATTTGTCCTTCCAGCCGAACTTCTCCGCCGCGGCCTCTATGGCCTTTACATAGTTGACGGAGTGCGCCTGCCACTGGCGGCCGTCGCGCCAGGTGTAGACGTCGCCCTCGCCGACGTAGTTCTTCTTGTAGCACTCGACGGGGTCGAAGCCGCCCTCGCGCATCGTGCGGCCTATGAGCAGCGAGAGGCAGGAGTTGAGCTCCTGACCGCCGTAGCCGCGGACGATACCAGCAGGCTGCTTGTTCGTGACGACGAGGTTGGTGTCAAGGTCCCAGTTTGGACACTTGCACATGACTAGCTGAGCCTCGCCGATTCCGACGCCTATCTGGCCCTGGGTAGCGTTGCTCAAGCAGCCGGTGTCAACCGTCCACTCGGCCTTTACAGCCTTGACGACGCCATCCTTGTCCATGCCTATTTTCGCATGAACCTGGCTGCCGAGGCGGGTCTCAAAGCAGCACATCTGCTCGGCCTTGGTCTGGTAGAACTTCACGGGGCGTCCGGTCTTCATGGACAGCACCGCCGCGGAGGAGACTATGGCGACCTGGCTCTGCTTGTTGCCGTAGGAGCCGCCTACGTTGAAGGTGTGGATGTCCATGTTGCAGTCGGTGATGACAGAGGCGTTGGTTATCTTGCAGATGTAGCCTGACTGCGTGTCGCACCAGACGGTGAAGTCTTTGCCGCCCTCCCAGCGAACAATGGCTCCGGGGGGCTCCGGAGAGGCCGGGGCGGCCATTTTAGAGAACTCGACCGTGTCCTCGGCTATGTAGGCGCACTCCTCGAAGCCCTTCTCGGGGTCGCCCTTGACGAGGTGCCAGAATGGCCCGTCCTTCTGGAAGGGCGGATAGCCCGGGGTGACGATGTTGTTCTTGAACATGTCGGGATATAGCTGCGGGGCGCCGTCCTTGATGGCCTCTATGCCGCTGGTGACGGCGGGCAGGACCTCGTATTCCACCTCGATGAGCTCAATGGCCTCGTCGGCTATCTCGCGGGTCTCCGCCGCGACAAGGGCGACGGGGTCGCCGACGTAGAGCACCGTCTCACCGAGTATGGGCTTCATCGGAGGCCACCCCATGAGCCAGCTCTGGTCTATATCCTTATAGGTCAGCACCGCCGCGACGCCGTTGAGCTTCTTTGCTTTTTCAACGTTGATGCTCTTTATCCTCGCGTGGGCATGCGGGCTGCGCTTGGCTCGTCCGATAAGCGTCCTAGGCAGGGTGAAGTCGTCAAGGAAGGTGCACTTGCCTGTGACTATCTCGCGCGCGTCCTTGCGCGGCACGTTCACGCGGCCTACGTAGCGGTAGTTTTCCTGGGAATAGTTCTCGTTACCGAAGTGCTTCATC
The DNA here is from genome assembly GCA_900546485.1 of uncultured Eubacteriales bacterium. Taxonomy (GTDB): domain Bacteria; phylum Bacillota; class Clostridia; order Oscillospirales; family Oscillospiraceae; genus Scatomorpha. Next base: position 34,540 of record URDK01000018.1, on the reverse strand, counting down.
TTCTGCCCTCCCATTTCTCGTCTAGCTCCACGCCGCGGCCCGCGACGGAGGCTATGGCCTCAAAAACGTGGTATTGGCTTATGCAGCGGCAGTAGTTGCCGGAGAGCGCATCGCGCACCTCTTCCTCGCTGGGGTTAGGATTCTTGTCAAGCAGTGCCGTTGCTGTCATGATGATGCCCGGCGTACAGAAGCCGCACTGGAAAGCATTGTAGTCAAGGAACGCCTGCTGGACCTTGGAGAGCTCGCCCGTCTCAGGGTCTGCAAGCCCCTCGAGTGTGGTTATCTCCGCTCCGTCGCAATCGGCGGTCAGCAGCATGCACGAGGGTACGGCGTCGCCGTTCTTGATAACGGTGCAGCAGCCGCAGGCGCCCTCGTCGCAGGCGCGCTTAGCTCCGGTGAGACCCAGCCTGTCGCGGAGCGTCTCAAGCAGCGTCTCGCTGTACGGCACCTGTCCGAAGGCGTCGCCCATCGAGAACACGCGCTTCACACCGTTGACCGTCAATGTGGTGGTTTCCACGCCCATTTGAATTCCTCCTTGCTTTTTTAAGCCCGGACGGATGCCTTCCGCCCGCCTGAGGTCATGATAAAACAGCCATACTTTCCCTTCAACGGCATATGTAGTCCAGACTACATGAAAAGTTTAATTTTTGACGATGTTTGTTTCCCCCTCACACGCCGCAGAAAAAACCCCGCCGAAATCAGACCGGCGGGGTTTTTGATATATGCTTTTTGTCAGCTTGGAACTACCTCCACCGCGAAAGGTCCAAGCTCACGGCCCATGGCGGCAACGGGATATGAATTATGGTTCATCAGAATACGTACGCGCTCTGAGCCCTCTCCCCTGACGACGCACTCTACGCCTTTCGGCAGGTCCAGACGTTCAATTAAAGCGCGGGACATCACCTCGTCAAAAAGCGTATCCAGCACGGATGGGTCGGGGACGGTGCCGAGGTAGTACGCCGCTCCGCGGCCATAGTTGCAGCGGGTTATGGCAGCATAGCGCCGGTAGAATTCATCGTCATAGCGCCAGAGCACCTGTGCGCCCTCTGGGACTATCATGTCCCTGAACACCCCTGCCCTGCCCGTGCCGTACTCGCCCGCTATGGGGATGGAGTCAAGCTCCTGCACGCTCTCAGTCTCCTCGACGTATAGTCCCAGAAGGTCGTTGAGGTCGACCGGAAGGCTTTTGCCGAAGACGAGGTTGTTGTCCCTGTCCTTTACGGCGGTTCGAAAGGTCACAAGCGCCGTGCCGCCCACGGCGACGTAGGCCTTCAGCCGCGCGGCGAATTCCGGGTCAGTCACCGCCATGTTGGGCACGATTACCAGCTTATAAGCTGAAAAGTCACGCGAGGCGGGGATGACGTCCACTCCCACTCCCCTGCGGTAGAGAATGCCGTGCAGGCGCTTCATCTCCCTCTCCGTATCCAGCAGCAGGCTCTGCCTCTGGATGCGGAAGGAGGCAAGGGAGTCGTAGTCATATAGTATCGCAGCCTCAGCCCTCAAAGGGGCGGAGAGGGCTGACTCAAACTGCCTGACCTCTGAAAAGAAGCTCTGCGCTTCAAAAAAGCGTCGGCGCGGGACGTTGTCCGGGTCCAGCAGACCGTAGCAGAACTGCTCCGCCCCCTTGGCGGCGCCGCGGTAGCGGAAATAGAGTAGTCCGTCACAGCCGTGGGCCATGGCCTGCCAGCTCCAGAGCTTCGCCTGACCCGGACGGGGCAGACAGCCGGCGATATCGTGGCCCTGCGCGCCCATTATGGCCTCGGTTATCAAGAAGTTCTCCCCCTTGAGGCCGCGGATGTAGTCAAGGCCAAAGGCTATCTCCTCCGGCGGCAGCGGCTCCTTCTGCCCGCCCCAGACGGGGTAGTTGTTGTAGGCCGCCTTGTCCAGCAGCGCGGAGACAGCGGCGTAGTCGACGCTCTTTGTAAGCCCCCCGCCAGGGAAGTCGTGTATGATGAAGGCGTCCGGAATGATCCGACGGATGATATCGCACTGCTCCTCAGCAAAGGCGCGTATGTTCTCGCTGCAAAAGCGCTCCCAGTCCAGGCGCAGCGCGGGATTATGCACGGTGATAGTGGGCGCAGGCAGGGGTATTTCCTCAAAGGAGTTGTACTCCTGGCTCCAGAAGGCCGTGCCGTAGGCGCCGTTGAGCGCCGCGATGTCTCCGCCGAACTTTCGCGAGAGGAAGCTCTGAAACTTTTTGCGGCAGCGGGGGCACCAGCACTTGTCGCTGCCCTCATGGCCCAGCTCGTTGTCGATTTGCCAGGCTACTATGCACCGCTCATCCCGGTAGTGCTCAGCGAGGGCGGTTACTATGGCGCGGCAGCGCTCGAGATAGTGCTCGCTGCTGTAACAGGCCACATGCCGCCCACCGTAGGCCCTGGGCACACCGCTCTCAGACTGCGAGAGGATGTCCGGGCGAGCGTGAGCCAGCCACGCGGGCGGGGCGGCGGTGGGCGTGCCGAAGATTACGGAAAGTCCCCTCTTCCCCGCCGCGGCTATTACGCGGTCGAAGAAGGAGAAGTCGAATTTCCCTTTCTCAGGCTCCATGAGGTGCCAAGCAAACTCGCCTATACGTATCACATTGCAGCCGAGCTCGACTATACGGTCCAGGTCCTCGTCCAGCATTCCGGGCTGCCACTGCTCGGGATAGTAGTCAACGCCAAAGTACATGGTTCCCGCCTCCCTTTGCCCACATGATACCAAGTACCGCGCGCCCTGTCCAGCACAGGGTGCAAAAAACCGGCCCCGCCTTTGCGGAGCCGGTTTTCGTCATATTCAGTCCTCGACCTCGACTATCATCTCGACCTCTATCGGGATGTTGAAGGGAAGCTGCGGAACGGCAACGGCCGTGCGGGCGTGCTTGCCGGCCTCACCAAAGACCTCGACAAAGAGGTCGGAAGCGCCGTTCATGACCGCGGGCTGGGCCATGAAGTCGGGCGAGGAGGCCACGAAGGCCTGGACCTTCACGAACTGCTTGAGCTTGTCAAGGTCGCCGAGCTCCTTCTTGAGCTGGGCAATGAGGTTGAGTCCCGTGAGCCTTGCGGCCTCGTAGCCCTGCTCGGGCGTGAGGTCGGAGCCGACCTTGCCGAACACGACGGGCTTGCCCTCCTGGAAGGGACCGGCGCCGGAGAAGAACAGCAGATTGCCGGAACGCCTTGCGGTCACATAGTTGGCCATGGGCGTGGGGGCCGCGGGAAGGGTCAGGCCCAGTTCCTCTATTTTCTTTTCGTACTTGGACATTTCTTGTTCCTCCTTATTCAGCAAACATCACGCCGGATTTCCAGACTCTCGCTGGAGGGGCGTACATGACGGAGATATCTTCCACGGGGTCGCCGTTCACAAGGATGAGGTCGGCACGCAGGCCGGGCCGTATCTCGCCAACGCGGTCTGCTATTCCGGCGATCTCGGCGCTGTATTTCGTCGCCTGGAGCAGGATGTCGGTGTTGGTCATGTGGCAGAGCTCCTTGCGGTAACGGAACTCCACGCCATGCTCATACTGTTTGGAGAGCGGGGCCGAGTCCGTACCAAAACCAATTCTGACCCCGGCCTTGTATGCCTTCTCGATGCCTGCGGCGCAGCTCTCCAGCATGGGCGTGAGCCGTGCGAGCCAGAAGGCACGCGCCTCGGGCTCCGTCTGGCTGACGTACATGGCCGCGAAGGTCGGCACGAGGCTGCAGTCCGGCGTTTTGAGCAGCAACTCTATTGTCTCGTCGCCTAGGTAGGTCGCGTGCTCTATCGTGCGCACCCCGGCGCGGACGCAGTCGCGGATGGCGCTGTCGGCGTGGCAGTGCGCGGCAACATAGAAGCAGTTTGCACTCGCGGTGTCCACGGCGGTCTGTATCTCGTCGTAAGTCATTATCGGATGCTTGGGCACACCGGTCGGCACGAAAGCCGAGCCGGAGGCGTAGATTTTTATAAAATCCGCGCCCATTGCCCGCTCCTCACGGACAGCCTTGCGGTATTCCTCTGCACCGTCGCAAAAGCGGGTCATTGCCCCGGAGCTGCTGCGCGGGTCCTCCACGCTCGGCATGAGTATCTCGCCGCAGGAGAGGATGTCCGGACCGGGGAAAACGCCGCGGGATATGAGTTTTTTCACGTAATTTGCGCAGCGGTCGATACTGCCGCAGTCGCGGATGGTGGTGAAACCGTAGTGCAGATAGCGCTTTGCCTGCTCCGATGCCTCTACGATGACCTGCATCGGGTCGCCTATGGCATCCACTCCAACGCCGCTCATTACAGTTATGTGCGTGTGCAGATCGATGAGTCCGGGCAGCAGTGTGCCGCCGCCGCAGTCATAGGCCTCCGCTGCGCCCTCCGGCGCGCGCTCGCTGACTGAGACTATGCGTCCATCGGCTATCTCAATGCAGCCGCTTTCGCTCTCCACGCCGCCGGTGAAGGGCGCGTAGAGACGGCAATTTGTAAGATACATCGCCTCTCAGCTCCTTTGGGAAATAAAATCACGTATCTTTGCGCTCAGCGCCTCGGCCATGCCCTCACCCACATATGAGGCGTGCCCGGCGGACAGCACCAGCCGGTCCGTCCGCTCAGCGGGCAGGTCGTAGCGGGATAGGTACCAGTCTACGAAGTCGAAGGTGGAGCTCAGGTCGTAGCAACCGTTGACAAACAGCATTCTCAGCTGTGGACGGCGGCGCATCAGCTCTTCTGGCAGTGAGAGCGTGTCCTTGGAATAGCCCCGGTAGTCCCAGCGGCGGCTTATTTCAAGCATATCACGGGCGTACTCGCGGCCCTCAGGCGCGCTCAGCTCGGAGGCAATGTAGCTCTCAAGCGCCTCGTCAAACGCAGAGCCTATCAGGCTGGAAAAGGCGTCCTTATTCTCGTCCGGCTCCATTATGTCGGCGGACTCCATCTCGTTTGCTGCATAGCCCTCGCCCGAGGCAAGGCGGTAGGTCAGGCGCGAATCGTAAACACTCAGCACCTCGCCGTGCTTCAGACGTAGCAGGAAGTCCAGCTCCTCGAACCGCAGTCCCTTTTCGCGGAGAAACTCTCGGTCGATGCCCGAATAATAGCTCAGCTTCTCCAGCACTGTCTCTCGCTCATCCGCCGGAAGGCGGTTCCCGAGCAGCAGGGCGCGCGCATAGTCGCTCCAAGCAAAATCCATGGCCCTGCGCACAAATTCCTCGCGGCTGCACTCGTCTCTGTGATGGTGAAACCAGCAGGCAGCGGCATTGGCGCCGAGGCGGCGCACATTGGGCTCGACGTAAACCGCGCCCTTTGCGCCAACGTTGAGCGAAGTACCTATGTGCACAATGCCGCGCAGGTCGATGTCCTCGTCCAGTACGTCGGCCAATGCAACGTTGCGGATGGTGCCGTAGCTCTCGCCTATGAGGTACACCGGTGCGCCGCTGCGGCCGTGTTCCGTGAGCCAGTCGCGGATGAAGCGGGCAAAGGCCCGGGCGTCGCCGCCGGTGGAGTAGTACTCTCCTGCCGCCTCCTCCTTGAGCAGACGTGCCCAGCCGGTTCCCACAGCGTCGATCACAACGATGTCGCAGAGGTCGAGCAGGCTGGCGCGGTTCGGCTCGAGAGCCCATCTTGCCGGCGCCTCTATATCCGGGTAGCCGGGGAACTTTATGACCTCAGGTCCCAGCAGCCCCATATGGACCCAGCCGCTGGCCGCGCCCGGCCCGCCATTGTAGGCAAAGGCCACAGGCCTTTCGGTCTCTCCGCCATTTACGATGTATGAGAATCCGAACATACTCGCCTCAGCGGAACCGTTTGCGCCGGTGAGGACGTAGTCCTTCAATTCGACGCGATACCTCAGGCCGCTCCCGGGCAGAACCTTGTCCGCGGCCCATTCAAAAGGTACAAAGTTCATTTCAGCCTCCTTATCTCTTGCGTGAGGCCTCAATAACGGCGAAGAATCGGTCGATATCCTCGCGGTCATTGTAGTAGTGGAAGGAAAGCCGCGCGCGGCGCTCTCCGTTTTCATCAGGTGCCGAAAAGCTAGGCGCGAACACATGCGCGGACTTGAAGTCCTGGTCCGTAGCAGCAATTGAGCTGTCAAAAGAGAGCAGCACTATCTGACTGCGGCGCTCGCACGGGATATCAAAGGTGCAGCGTACGCCCGGCATGGCCACAGCACGCTCTATGCAGTACTCAGCCAGAGAACGGACATAGTGCTCCACGCGCTCAGCGCCCAGCAGATTATACTGCATGGCGGCAAGTCCGAGGCCGTAGATTCCGGGGGCATTGGGATATCCGATCTCAAAGCGCCCCGCATCGCTCCTGAGCTCAAGCCGGGCCTTGGCGGTGTTGAAGCGCTCGGCATCGCTCATCCAGCCCGCACCCCAGCGGCGTATAAGGGGCATGACGCGCTCGCCGACGCAGGCATAGCCCGTTCCGCAGAAGTTCATCATCCACTTGTAGTCGTTGCCAACCAGGAAGTCGATGCAGCTCCCCTCAGAATCGGTCACAAGCGCGCCCGCAGACTGTACGGCATCCACAAAGAGCAGTATATCGCGCTCACGGCAGAAGGTACCGAGCTTATCCAGGTCCACACGGTAGCCGGTGTCGCTCTCTACGCTGTTCACGGTGACGGCAGCTGTGCGCTCGTCGCAGAGTTCCATCAGCGCCTCGGCGGTGATGAGCCCGTCGCGCGAGGCGGCGTAGCGGACCTCCAGTCCCTCGGCCTCGCGCTTCTGCCAGGCGAAGCGGTTGCCTATCCAGCCCTCTCCCACGGTAACGACGTTGGCGTCGGGCGCGTAATCTATGCCCTCTGTGACCATTGTGAACATCTGCGTGGCGCTCTGGCCGAAGCAGATACGCTCCGGCGCACAGCCAAGCATGGTACCAATAGCACGCTTTGAGCGCTCCATCATCTCCAGCGTGCCGACCCCAGCGTCCGGGTATTCCCAGACCGAGTCACCGCCGGCGAGGTAGCGCGCGTCCATATAGCGGCGCGCGCCCTCGTAGACGAAGTCAGGCACAAGTCCCGTGCTGGCAGTTATGAGATAGGCCCATTCCTTGGTTACGGGCACCTTGGCCCTAAAGCCGTCGATGTCCCTGCTGAAATCAGTCATAACAAGGCTCCTCCGTTTTCAGCTCAGCGGTAGGAGCGTTCCTTCTCCTCCCAGGGCTCGTAGGGAGCGCGCATCTCGGCGATGAGGTCAACGCCCTTACCCTTGAGGTATTTGACGCGGAAGAAGAAGTAGATGAAGCCGATAACGTACACTGCGATGATGCCGATGATGGCGCCAAGGTCGAGCGTGAGCAGCATCTCCACGCTCAGGTAGGCACAGATGAGCGCGGTGACTATGGCTATCACGAAGGCGAGAGGATAGGGCATCTTGGCGGGAGAGTTGTCGCAGGTCTTGGGGTATTTCCTGTGGGCCAGGATGGGAGTGAGCGTGTTGGGTATCTCAGAGAAAGTGTTGCAGAAGGAGAAGATGGTCATGATGACGCCAAAGGTCGCGCCGGTGGCGCAGATGGCAATGGCTATGCCCATGACGACCACGAGGCTCCAGTAGGCCGTGCCGTGCTTGTTGCGCTTGGCAAGGACTTCCGGGAACACCTTCATGCGCGCGGAATACTCAACCAGAGCCACGCAGGCGAGTGCGACGGGAACGAGTGAGGTGATAATGCCGCAGATAGGACCGCCGACGATGAAGAAGGTCAGCAGTGCAGGGCTCATGAAGTTGCTTGCAACGTCGGCAAGCGTTTTGACCTCCGCGTAGGGCACGACGCCGATGGTGACAACGGCCATAAGGATGTAGACAATGGCGACGAACAGCGGGCAGAGCGCGAGGGCTATGGGGACGTTGCGCTCCGGGCGCTTTATGTCATTGGCGAGCTGTGCAACGCTGGACGCACCGGAGAGTGAGCTGGTCAGCACGCCTATGGCGGCCGCAATGGTGCTCAGGCCGATGCCCGGACGGATGATCTCGCCGAAGGTGATGTTATCGGAGTCAATGTTCGGGATGCCAAGCGCTATGTACAGGAATATTGCGATGAGCAGCAGTACGACCATGATGTTGCTCACAGTGACGGAGGTCTTGTTGCCGAACCAAGCCACTATAGCAAAAACAACCAACAGTATCACAGCCGCAGCGTTGCCGCTCAGACCGATACCGGGAAAGAGCTGGAGGAAGTAGTCCGCAAAGAGCACGCCGAAAAGCGAGACCATTGTCGGCATAAGCAGGGAGTTAATGGAGATGAATGCACCGACAGCGGGGTGAAACAGCTTGGATGCCCAGACAAACTGCGCCGCAGTCGTCGGCAGGGCTGCGCTGGTGTAAAGCAGCGACATAGCACGCAGAATGACAACGACAGCTGCACCAAGCAGTGCGTAGACAATGGCAGGGCCATATTCTGCGGCGACGGTGGGCATGGTGCCGAAGATGCCGGAACCGACGATACAGCCGATACCCATGAGTATCGCGCCAATGAGGCCGATCTTTTTCTTTTCCTTTTGTTCCATAGCCATGTTCCTCCAAATAAGTCTTCAGCGATATGATAAATAATAATATCACTGATTATATTCAGAAGATATCATAGCGCTAAAATCTTGTCAATACAGTAAATTAAAAAAGCGGACGCCTTTTGCGTCCGCTTCAATGGTTTTTTGTGGTCAGAGGTTGTGTACGTCCTCGCAGAGGACGGTTATGGCACGCTCAGCATTCCGCTCAAGCATGGCCTGGACTATCTGCTCAAAGTGATCTATGTCCGGCTTTCCCTTTATGTAGCTGAGCGTTGCCTTGAGCACGAGGGGCCGCAGAGTTTCAACCATGAACTCGTTACCGCTCAGCTCAGCGAGCCGCAGGTGAAAGCGGGTGTTGATGGCATAGCGAGGGTCGAGGTCGTTGGTGTCGAGCCCGTCATAGAGCCGAAGGGAACGTATTTCATCGTCAGACGCCCGCTCGATGGCGAGCCTCACGCACAGCGACTCCAGGCAGCGGCGTATTTCCTGTATCTTGTTGACCTCCTCGACAGAATATGTCGTTACCATATAGCCCTTGCGCGGGTATCCGGTCAGATAGCCCTGATTCGCGAGGATGTGAAGCGCCTGCTTGACCGGCGCCTTGCTCACCTTGTACTCCTCCGCGACCTGGCTCTCACTTATAAACTGGCGCGGCGCGATGTCCCCGTCAAGGATGCGGTCGCGCAGCTCGGTATATATCTTCTCGGTGAGGCTCACCTTCATACGTTATGCTCCCCTGGTGGTAATATTGGCGAAATTCATTATACACAAATCCGCCTCATCTGACAAGACGCACAAAGGCATATATTTATTCTGTCTGAAAACTCACACCGAGCACATAGTTTTTGAGCGCCAACACTCGCTCATGTATCGCCGCGATAGTCTCGTAAAAAGCCGCATCTCCCTTACCGGTAGGGTCCTCAAGGCCCCAGTCCTCATGGTGGCGGCACGGCAAATTGGGGCAGCTGACGTTGCAGCCCATGGTCACCAAGATATCCACCGGCGGCAGCTCGCCTATGAGCTTGCTGTGCTGCGTTAGCTCCATATCCACACCATAGTGCTCCTGAACAAGCCGCACTGCGTCCTGATTTATGCGCGGAACTGTCTCCGTCCCGGCAGAGCAGCTATCAAAGGCATCGGAGGCGAGCAGCTTCCCCAGGGCCTCTGCGATCTGGCTGCGGCATGAGTTGTGGACGCAGACGAAGGCAACCCTCGGCTTGCGAGTCACGCCCGGCCCCTGGCCTTTCCTATGAGAGCCGCCGCCTCGTCCCGGCTCAGGGCCTTGCCGTAGGACACGACCTTGCCGTCTACCACAAGGGCAGGTGTGCTCATTACTCCGTAGGCCGCTATATCGGCGAAGTCTGTGACGTGCTCGACCTCGTCCGTCATTCCAAGCTCTGTGAGAGCCTCCCGCGCGGCTGCCTCCAGCGCGCGGCACTTGGCACAGCCCATCCCCAGGACCTTGACGCCCGGTACATTCTTGGCGCTCTCGGCTTTAGCCATGTCATCGCCTGTACAGCTGCCGGTGCAGCAGCACTGCTCTTTCTTTTTTCCGAACAGTCCCATAAAATTGCCTCCTTATAGTAACTATATCAAAATCGGCTGGAGCGCATTGAAAATGTAGCCCACAGCGATTATGCCGACAGTACACACTCCTATGAACACTCCCAGCAGCCTGGGTTTGACCGCTTTGCGCAGCATTATCATCGATGGCAGTGAGAGCGTCGTGACAGCCATCATGAACGCAAGCACCGTTCCAAGCTGCGCACCTTTGGCAAGCAGCGCCTCGGCGACAGGAATCGTGCCGAAGATGTCCGCGTACATGGGCACACCGACCAGTGCAGCCAGCACGACGCCGAAGGCGTTGTCGCTTCCGAGCGCCGTCTCGACCCAGCTCTGTGGTATCCAGTTGTGGATGAGGGCTCCAATACCTACGCCAACAAGAATATAGGGAAACACCTTTTTGAAGGTCCCTAGCATTTGATCCTTCGCATATGCCAGCCGCTCGCGGACTGTCAGTCCGGGTGAATCCACGTCGGCTCCTCCGGCAGAGAGAATGAAGCTCTCGACATATTTCTCCATGTGCAGCCGCTCAATCAAAGTACCGCCCGCTACCGCGATGACAAGTCCCAGCGCAACATACACAGCGGCCACCCGTACTCCGAAAATACTCATGAGCAGCACAAGGCTGCCCAGGTCCACCATTGGCGACGATATGAGGAAAGAGAATGTCACACCAAGTGGCAGTCCCGCGCTGGTAAAGCCAATGAACAGCGGTATCGAGGAGCAGGAGCAAAACGGCGTTACCGTCCCCAGCAGCGCCGAAACGATATTTGCGCCCAGCCCGTGAAATCGCCCCAGTATCCTCCGGCTGCGCTCCGGCGGGAAATAGCTCTGTATGTAGGAGATGATGAAAATCAGCACGCAGAGCAGCAGACAGATCTTCACCACGTCGTAGATGAAAAACTGCACGCTGCCACCGATGCGTCCGCCCACGTCCAGCCCCAGCGCCTCTAGTCCTGCGCCTATCAGCCCGTTGAGCCACTTCATGCCGAGCAGCTGGTCCTGTATGAAGCCCCACACTTCCATATGAGTGTCTCCCCTTCGGTCATATAATATCAAGATTTTTTGATGTGTTTCTCCAAGCAAACGCCATTCCTTGAGGAATGGCGTCTATTCACCGCAGCAAGAGCACTCTCCATGCTCTGTCGTGGGTGTGGTAAGTGTTTTGAGCAGCTCAATCGCGCGCTCCCGCCCCTCCGGACTGAGTCGGTAGTGGGTCCACTTCCCCTCCTGGCGGCTGATCACAAGCCCCGAGTCGCAGAGTATCTTCATGTGGTAGGATAGGCCTGACTGCGTCAGGTCCATAGGCTCGAGCAGCACGCAGGCACACTTCTCACCGCTCCTGAGCTGCTCAAGTATCGCCAACCGCTTAGGGTCGCACAGCGCCTTGAACACCCTCGCCTGCTCCTGATACGCAGCGTCCACGCTCTCACCTCACATCAAATTATTTTGATGTGTTTATTATACGCAACAGGCCTCTCTTTGTCAATAGCTTCACCGGTTGACATCCAGTACAGATCGTTGCTATATTGTATTTTTAGATGACACTATGTTGGGAGATGAGCCGTAATGCTGCATTACACAAAAGACGCCTCGCTCACCGGGGTAGACATTCCCTTTGGGGTAGTTGAGGTCGGCTATCCTGAGCCTGAGTCCTGGCACGAGCGGGAGTTTTACGCTCTGGCTGAGAGCGAGCTTGCCGCGGTGCGCGCAGCCTTTGAGCCGTACGAGCGCAAGGCGGTATTCGGTGAGAACCCGTATTTCCGCTTTTTCAAGAAGTTCAAAAAGACCTTCCCCGTCGTTTTGCAGTTTGAATCCGCAGTTATAAAGGGCGCGGGCATACCCGGGCACAACCCCGTGACCGACGTCCCGTATCTGCTGGAGCTCACGTCTCACGTTCTCTCCGGCACGCACGACATCGATTACATCTCCGGCGACGTGGAGCTCTATATCAGCACGGACAGGACCACCTTCCCCGGCATGCGAGGCTTTGAACTGCACACCTATCCCGGCGACTTCTGTGCCCGGGACGGCATGGGTATCATTTTCAGTGAGATAGCCGGTGCTGATGACCGCACCTGCGCCCGCCCCGAGAGCCGCAGGGTGTTTTATCCCGTCTTTGGCACCCCCGGTTTGCCCCCGGAGGTCATAGAGCGAGCTATTGATTCGCTCCGCCGCTATGTAGGAGTTCTGGCTCCCGAGGCCGTGATTGAGTCCGCTGTATTCTGAAAACGAAAACCCGGAGCATCCTGCAGGGTGCTCCGGGTTTTGCATTATATGTAAGGCCGCCGGCAACTGCTAGGGCACCAGCAGCGCACATCCAGTCTCCATGGCCGCGGTAAAAAACGGAAGCCACGGCGGGCTTCCGCTTTTTATATGTTCTCGCTGTGCTTTACTCTCAGGCGGCTTATAGCGCGGGCGAGGGCGGCCTGGGCGGAGCGGTATTCCTGTATGCTCCGCTTTTGCAGCAGGGCCTCCTTCGCCGCGTCCGCGTTGCGCCTGGCGCGCATTATATCTATCTCCTCCGGGCGTTCCGCAGTGTCCACGAGTATCAGCACCTCTCCGTTTTCCACCTTGGCGATACCGCCGGAGACAGCAGCCTCGAGCACCTTGTCCGCCTCCGTCTGATAGCGCAGGGTGCCTGGCACTATTCCTGCTATCGTGTTGCTGTGATGCGCCTGTATGCCGTAAATCCCACCGGGCGTAGGTATAGTCAGGGCATAACACACTCCCTTGTAGAAGGGGTGGTCTGAGGCGAGAATAGTCACATTGAAGGGCTCCATCAGCTGCCCGCCTCCATGCTCTCAGCTTTGCGCTTCACGTCGTCTATCGTGCCGACGTTGAAAAACGCCGCCTCGGGGTACTCGTCCATCTCGCCGCTTACGATGGCTCCGAAGCCGCGCAGGGTCTCACGAAGCGGGACGTAAACGCCGGGATTCGTCGTGAACTTCTCCGCAACGTGCATGGGCTGGGCCAGGAAGCGCTGTATCTTACGGGCGCGCATGACCGTCGTCCTGTCCTCGTCGCTGAGCTCGTCCATGCCCAGTATGGCGATGATGTCCTGAAGCTCGCTGTACTTTTCTAGTATTTCCTGCACGCTTCGTGCTATGCGGTAGTGTTCCTCACCCACTTTGTCGGGCTCGAGCAGCCTTGAGCTGGACTGCAGTGGGTCGACTGCCGGGTAGATGCCCTGCTCGGCGACCTTGCGGCTCAGGACGGTGGTGGCGTCCAGGTGCGTGAAGGTCGTGGCCGTGGCCGGGTCGGTCAGATCGTCCGCCGGGACGTAGACCGCCTGCACCGAGGTGACGGAGCCGTCGCGCGTCGAGGCTATTCGCTCTTGCAGCTCGCCCATCTCGTTTGCCAGCGTGGGCTGGTAGCCGACGGCAGAGGGCATGCGTCCGAGCAGGGTCGAGACCTCGCTGCCCGCCTGCACAAAGCGGAAGATGTTGTCTATGAACAGCAGCACGTCCCTGTGCTCGCTGTCTCTGAAATACTCCGCCATCGTGAGGCCCGAGAGAGCGACGCGCATACGCACGCCTGGCGATTCGTTCATCTGCCCGAACACCAGCGCCGTCTTATCCGCGACGCCGCTGCCCTGCATCTCGTTCCAGAGGTCGTTGCCCTCGCGGCTGCGCTCGCCGACACCGGTGAACACAGAATAGCCGTTGTGCTCCATGGCCACGTTGTGGATAAGCTCCTGTATGAGCACGGTCTTGCCCACGCCCGCGCCGCCGAAGAGACCGATTTTGCCGCCCTTGGGGTAGGGCTCGAGCAGGTCTATGACTTTTATGCCTGTCTCAAGTATCTCACCCACCGGTTTCTGCGCCTCGAACTTCGGCGGTTTTCGATAAATACTGCGCCGAGGTACAGCATCTGTCAGCGGCATGCCGCCGTCTATCGGCTCTCCGAGTACGTTAAACATACGTCCCAGTGTTGCTTTGCCAACCGGCACGGTGATGCTCTCCCCCGCGGCTGCTACCTGCATACCTCTCGACAGCCCGTCACTGGGCGCAAGCATGGCGCAGCGGACGGTGTCGTTGCCAATATGCTGCGCCACCTCCATGACGCGCACACCGCCGTCAATGGATACGCTCAGTGCCTCGCGCATTTTGGGCAGTTGCCCATGCGCAAAACGAACATCCACCACCGGTCCGGATACCTGCACGATATTTCCGTAATTCATGTTGTCTGCACCTTCTTTTTTCCGCTTTTCCTCTGCGCCCTCGCTCCGGCCGTTACCTCGGTTATCTCCTGCGTTATTGCGGCCTGGCGCACCCGGTTATATTCCAGTGACAGGCTGCCCAGCAGCTCCTCAGCGTTGCGGTTCGCCGAGTCCATGGCCGTCATGCGGGCCTGCTGCTCGCTGCAGAAGCTGTCTATTAACGCGCTGTATATGAAGCCCGTCAGGTAGCTGCGCATTATACCGTCAAGCACTACTTGCAACGAGGGCTCGAACTCGAAGGGCGTCTCTATCTTCTTTTCCTTCTCCGGCGGGGCAAAATACGTTCTGTGAAAGGGCAGCAGCCGTGTCGAGCGGGCGCGGGTATTCATGCCGTTTTCCATGTCCGTATAGACTACAAATATCTTTTTCAGCAGGCCCGCGTCGTACTGGTCAAGCAGCAGCCCACTTATCTCCCTTGCTCGCTCCAGCGTCGGATTCTGCGCCGTATAGAGGAACATACGCTCTATAGGTATGTGATGCTGGCTGAAATAGCGTCTGCCATACTCACCGACAACAAAGAGTTTAGCGTCCTCATGGTCCTCGAGCAGCTTCTGGGCTTCGCGCAGCACATTCTGGTTATAGGCGCCGGCGAGGCCCTTGTCAGCCGTTATCACAAGGCAGCCGTAGGTGCCGCCCAGCTCCGGCTCCCGGTCAGGCGGGTAGAAATAGCGGCTGTCTATGTCATTGACCGTACGGAACACGCGCTTTATCTCGCTGCGCAGTGCCTCGAAATAGGGACGCGTCTGTTCAAGCTCGTTTCTGGCTCGGCGCAGCTTTGTGGACGCTATGAGGTACATTGCATTCGTAATCTTCTGTGTCTGCTGAACGCTGCTTATCCTCGATTTTATTTCCGCGGTATTGGCCATTCTCAGCTCACCCCGGTTTCGAGCCAGCTGCTGGTGAAAGCTCTGGCCCGCTCAAGTATAGTATTCCTATCCTCATCGTCCAGTTGCCCCGTCTTGTCGATGGCGGTGCAGATGTCACGGCAGCTGCGCTCTATCTCGTCCAGGAAGTCCCTGCGGAAGCTCTCGAGCTCTTTAACGGGCATATCCTGGAAGACATGGCCCAGCGCTGCTGTGAGCAGCACTACTTCCTCGTGCTGGCTCATAGGCCTGTACTGAGGCTGGCGCATGAGACGCATAAGCCCCTGACCATAGGTCAGCTGTCTACGCGTGAGCTCGTCAAGGTCGCTGGAAAACTGGGTGAAGACCTCCATCTCGCGATATTGTGCAAGCTCTATTCTCAGCGAACCCGCGGACTTTTTCATGGCCTTTGTCTGCGCGTCGCCGCCCACGCGGGACACGGAGAGGCCGACGTTTACGGCCGGACGCTGGCCCGAGAAGAACAGCTCGCTCTCAAGGAAGATCTGCCCGTCGGTGATGGAAATAATGTTGGTCGGAATGTATGCCGAGACATCGCCGGCCTGGGTCTCCACTATGGGCAGGGCGGTCATGCTGCCTCCGCCGCGAGCCTCTGAGAGCTGCGCCGAGCGCTCAAGCAGCCTGGAGTGCAGGTAGAATACGTCTCCCGGATATGCCTCGCGCCCGGGCGAGCGCCCCAGCAGAAGGCTCAGAGCACGGTAGGCTATGGCGTGCTTGGAAAGGTCATCGTAGACGATGAGCACATCGCGGCCCTTGTCCATGAAATACTCGCCCAGCGCGCAGGCCGCGTAAGGCGCGATGTATTGCAGCGTGGCCGAGTCGCTGGCCGCGGCGCTGACGACTATGGAGTAGTTCAGCGCCCCGTAGTTTTCCAGCGTCTGTACCACCTGGGCCACGGAGCTGGCCTTCTGGCCGATTGCTACATATATGCAGACAACGTCCTTGCCTTTTTGATTAAGTATCGTATCCAGTGCCAGCGCCGTTTTGCCTGTCTGACGGTCGCCTATTATCAGTTCGCGCTGGCCACGGCCTATCGGGAACATGGAGTCTATGGCCAGAATGCCGGTTTCAAGGGGTCTGTCCACGGGTTTTCTGTCAATTATCTGCGGCGCCGCGGCTTCAATGGGACGGTATTCCTCGGAGAATATCTCCCCCCTACCGTCTATGGGCGTGCCAAGAGCGTCTATGACCCTGCCCAGGAATGCGTCGCCGACGGGTATGCCGGCCACCTTGCCGCTTCTACGCACCTCGCTGCCCTCGGAGACCTCCTCGTCGCCGCCGAAGAGGATGCAGCCCAGTGAGTCCTCACGCAGCTCCTGCACCATGCCCTTCACACCCGAAGGAAAGAGCAGTATCTCGCCGTAGGCCGCCTTTTCCAGCCCCGACACCGTCGCTATCTGGTCGCCGACAGAGACGACATGGCCTATCTCCTCGGGTATGAGCCGGGGCGTCCAGTTCTCTGCTGCTTCGCGTATGAGGGGGATGACATTCTCAGCCGAGGCTTTGATGCTGTCCATGCGCTCACGGAGCTGGCGCATTCTGCCCTCAAGGCTCCAGTCGTAAACGTCCGCGCCGGCCTCCAGCACGAAACCTCCCCTGACGCTCTCGTCAAGCACCCATTCGAGGGTGAAGTCTCCGCCGTAGCGGCGCTTCAGGAAGGCCAGCAGCCGCTCTTTCTGGTTCTCGTCCGGCGGCGTGACGCCTCTCAGGACCGCCCTGAACTCAGCCTGACTGCTCATCAGAGCCCCTCCTCTCGGCCAGCTCAAGGAACTGCTCGTAGGGATCAGTATTCTCGCCTGCAGCGAGCTTCTCCGCCGCGCTAACAGCGGCGTCTACCAGCTCCCTTGATGCCTTCGTCAGGAGCTTTGCCCGCTCATTTTCGGCGTCCTCCCTGGCTTTTTTGAGTATGTCCCCGGCCTCGCGCTTCGCCTCCCTCGTCTGCTCGTCGCGCAGCTTTTCAAGCTCGGCCTCTGCCTCGGTACGGCGCCTGCTTATGTCTGTATCCGCCTCAGAAAGTTTGAGCTGATATTCGTCCCGGAGCTGCTCGGCCTGAGTTTTGGCCTGCTCCGCCTCGTCACGCATACACTTGTAATGCTCCTCACGTTGCTCGATAAACTGCTTCACAGGCCGGTAGAGCAGCAGATACAGCCCGCCGGCGAGTATGGCAAAGTTGAACAGGTGCAGCAGTATCTGCTGCCAGTCTATATTCAGAGGAATATTCATGTCCTCACCGCCTTACAGGACGAAGATGACCAGTATGACGACCAGCAGCGCATAGATTATGGCTGTTTCGATGAACACAAGGTCGAGCATCAGCGTGGTGCGTATCTTGCCCTCCATCTCCGGCTGGCGCGAAATGCCGTCAGCAGCTTTGCCGCCTACTATGCCCATGCCGACTGCGCCGCCTGCAGCTGCGAGGCCGATGGCTATGCCGACGGCCAGGGCCTTCAAGCCAACGCTGGAATCTCCGCTTTCGGCGCTCTCAGTCGTCTCCGCCGCGCTCTGAGCCGGAAGCGTGCCGCCGTCGTCGGCATAGACGAAAGCTGCCAGCAGAGCGGCGGTCATAATGACCATTACAACTATGGCAATTCTCTTAGCGAGTCTCATTTGAATAACCTCCAAAATCTGATTTAAGCCTTGGCCGCGAGTTCGGCGTTTGCCGGGCGGCTTTTTACTTTGCGCTCTTTGGGCTCGGACATCTCCCCGTAGAACAGGGCCGTCAGCATCGTGAGAACGTAGCTCTGTATTACCGCGTGCAGCAGCGTGAACAGCACGCCGACGAGGACCGGTATTACATAGCTGAGCGAAACATAGTAGTACACGAGCTCCGTTACCAGAAGGCCGCTCAGAAGCGCGCCGAACAGGCGGAAACTCATGGATATGAGCAGCGATATCTCCTTGAGCGCACTGCCTATGCCGCGCATCCCGTTCCCGGCAATGGCACCGGAAAAGATAACGCAGTAGGATAGTACGCCCAGCATGATTGCGGCATTTACGTCCGAGAGCGGAGCCGGCAGGGCGACAGATGCCCCCTCCGTCGTAACAGCTTGGAAGCCGAAAAGCTCGAAAAGCGTCCCGACAAAGATATAGGCCGCGGCAGCGAAGACATACGCGCCAAGAAAGCTGTTGCGCCAGGGGCTGTTAGTCTTCGCAAGGTCATCGAACATGCCCACGAGCTGCTCAAGCACAAGCTGGAACTTTCCCGGCACATATTTGAACCTCGGTATGACGAATATGCGTATACACAGTGCAGTGACCAGCAGCACCGCCATTACTACGAAGGCGGAAATAAAGCCCGGATTCACCGGGCGCAGACCAAGAAAATCAATTTGGTTCACGTCGTGCAGCACGGCGTCGCGCATGGCTGTCTGTATGGTCTCGCCCTTTTCCCGGCCAGGCACGAGAAAGCTCGCCGCCAGTAGAACGAGACATATCAGCAGCCAGATGAGCACGAAGCGGCTCTTTTTTTGTTTCATGGCACATCCCTTCTTCTGTTTAATGCGTTTAAAAACCCCGAGCCCGCGTATGGTCCCGCGGGCCTCGGGATGGAGGGAGAAAATATCAGGAATTTGCAGCTCCAAGGCCCTGCCTCAGCTTGCGGTAGTAGCCGTCAACATAGCTCACAAAAACGATGATGCCAACGACGTAGGCTATCGCGGTTATCGCGAAGCCATTTGTCAGGCCAATCGACTCCTGCATGAAGCCCATTACCAGTGAGCCAATACCTATACCTATATCATAGGACAGCATATAGGTGGAGTTCGCAACGCCGCGCTCCGGCCCCGGCGTCGTACCGGTGACGAAGGACTGGAATAGCGGCTGCAGTATGCCATAGCCCAGGCCAAAGAAGAAGCCCGCTATGAGCAGATGCAGTCCGGTGTCGAGGAAAAGGAAGCTCAGCATCGTGAGAATTAGCACCGCTATGCTGGCATAGACCAGCGTCTTGTACTTGCCGGCGTCAATGACCTTTTGGGTCGAGAGCTTCGACACGAGCATACCGGCAACAAGGCAGATGTAGAAATAGGGCAGCCAGGACATTATGTCCTTCTCCTGTGCCAGAATGGAGGAGTAGGCAATGACCGCGCCGTAGGGTATCATCAGGAACATCATGTTCAGCATGAAGGGCAGCGCGGGCTTGTATATGCTCTCCTTGAGCGAGAACTTCCGGCGCTGCACCTTTGGATAGCGCAGTCGGCAGCAGGCAACGCAGATGAGTGCGGCCACGGTTATGCCGAAGATCGTCCAGAAGGAAGCCGTGCTGCTCAGGTTTGCCTGTACCTGCAGCCCGACGTAGGGACCAACGGCCATGCCTATGGATACCGTGAAAGCAAAGCGGCTGATGCCTTCAGTCACCTTCGCCGCGGGCAACACGTCGCCCGCCATCGTCATCGTTGCCGAGGCGCAGACGGAATACACCGCGCCCATGTAGAGACGCACGACGATGAGCAGCCCGAACACCGGGAATGCAATGAACGCGGGGAAGGACAGACAAAACAGCGCCAGAAAAATAAGATACACCTTGAAGCGGTTGAAGTTATCCAGCAGATAGCCCGCCACGGGACGGAACAGCACCGTCGCCACGCTCATCGCAGTCAGCACAATTCCGACTTTTGAGCCCGTGATACCTATCTCCTGGCAGTAGACGGGGATAATAGGGATGGACGCGTAAAACGCAGCCAATACCAGTAAGTTTGTGATAAATAAGAGGATGAACCTCCAGTTCCAAATCTTTTCGGCTTTTTCCAATGCTATCAATACTCCTTCGATACAAACAAATAAATGGTGGCAACTGCCACCATTTACGAAGTATATCACAACCGAAGGTGCAAGTCAACAACTAGTTGCAACTGCCACTTTATCGGTGTATAATGTGCCCGTAAGCGCGAAGGAGGCGAAAGCTATGACCGGGATAATGGACAGCCCGTTCAAGGCGATATCGATATTGTACAGGAAGTCGCACATCTGGCTTAGCGAAGGCTGCGTGCAGTACGACCTTACGGCGGCGCAGGCCGTTGTCATTCTGATAGTCTGCGACTACGAACAACTGACCCAGGATGAGATAACAAAGCGACTCGGCCTTGATAAGAGCGTAATTGCAAAGACGGTGACGAAGCTAGCAGAGCTTGGCTTCATAGTGCGCAGTACGAACCCTAAAGACAAGCGCACATTTGATATAAGGCCCACAGAGAAGGCCTGGGCGGCATATCCGCATGTGCAGGAGCAGATAGAGGCCTGCTTTGAGCGCATGACGGAGCGTATGACAGAAACCGAGCGCACCGAATTCAAGCGTCTCCTGCTCCTCGCCGCCGAGACTACGATAGCGCAGGATGAGTGAGAAGCCTGAGTCATAAACCTCTGGCCCAAAATCAAAGCTGCAAAAATCCGCCCCGGCGATTGTTCGCCGGGGCGGTTAGTATGTCTTTTGCTCCGTAGCGGGACCTAGGACGCGTCGCCTATGCAGCCTTCATCAGAGTGTTAGCCATATTATATATTTCCAGAGAACCCACGAGGTACAAAAACCAGTCAATAAGCTGTGTTTGTTAATGATAAAAAGAGCTGACTGATAACATATATCAGTCAGCTCTTTGCTTATTCATAGTGTACCTGAGTTTTGTAGCTGATGTGCAACCAGCAAGTTTTGTAATTTCAGTATAAATAATCTTAAGTCAATATCTTTTTTCACGTCCTTCTCCTATGTAAAATTTTCGTCTTTCGTAATTTGGCGCGAATATTGCTAAAATCTTTTTTGCATACCCAGACGTGCAAGGAAAGGATGAAGGAAATGAAAATTGTGGTCTGCTACAAAAATGTACCGGACGAACAGAGCATCTCCTCTCGCGGCGACAGGGCGTTGGATTTCAGCGGCGCCGCGTATGGTATTGGACAATACGATTTGAACGCCGTTCAGGCGGCGATGGACATTGCCGCCTGCTGCGAGGCGGAGGTCGTTGCGCTCACCGCCTCCGGAGACATCATCGACAACTCGAAGCTGCGCAAGGCCATTCTCTCAAGAGGGCCCGCTAAGATGGTCGGCGTCAAGGCTGCCGGTTTTGATAGCTGCGGTTCCTATGTGACGGCCTCCGCCCTTGCAGAAGCCATTCGCAGACTCGGAGACGTGGACCTCGTCCTTTTCGGCGAGGGCTCCGGCGACATGTACGCGCAGGTGACAGGCTCCCTCACGGGCTCTCTCCTCGGCTGGCCCACTCTCAACGCCGTCTCCTCCATATCCGTGGACGGCGGTAATGCAAAGGTCACGAGGAGCCTCGAGCATGAGGATGAGCACTATTCCGTCACCCTGCCCGCGGTATTTTCCGTCACCGCCGACATAAACCGCCCCAAGATCCCCTCCATGAAGGAGATCCTCGGCGCCGGCAAGAAGCCCGTGGAGGTCATCGAGGACATTTCCCCCGTGGCCGATGGCACTAGCACAGTAAGCGTGCTCGCCCCCGATAAGTGCGAGAGGAAGAACATTATCTTCGAGGCTCTTGACGACAACGCCGCCGAGACGATCGCAGCGCAGATCAAGAAGGTCATTTGATTTGGAGGTGAAAACAATGGGCAAAGTCAAAAAAGCCATTATAATCGCCGGTGACTTCGCCGCCGCTGCCGAGCTTGCCTCCGGCGCGGCTGAGATGGCAGAGCACTCCGAGCTAATCGCAACCGCGAATATACAGTTTCCCGCTTGTGTCGAAAAGTACACCGTTGTGAACGGCTCCGCCGGCAGCTCCGCGGTAGCGCAAACCGTCGCCGAGCTTGCCGCAGCAGCCGGAGCCGAACTCATACTTGTGGAGCTGAACAAGAACGGCCGGCTCATGGCCGCCGCCATCTCCGCCGCTCTGGGCAGGAGCCCGATGACCGACTCCACCGGTCTGAGCATCGAGGACGGCAAGGTGCTCTCCACGCGCATGGTCTACGGCGGCAGCGCAATTAAAACGGAGGCCTCCGAGCTTCCGGCGGTTGTCTGCATCGGGCGCGGGATATTCTCCCCCGCCGCAGCCGCAGACGTTGCCGGGGCCGAGGCCGTTTCCCCCGCGGAGCAGCCGGGCGTGGTCTTTGAGGGGCGCAGCGAGAAGCCCGTTCAGGAAAGCAATCTCCCCGCCGCAAAGAAGGTGCTCGGCGTGGGCCGCGGCGTCAAATCCGAGGACGACCTGCGGCTCATAGCCGGTTTTGCGGAAAAGCTGGGCGCTGAAGTCGCCTGCACAAGGCCGCTCGCTGAGGAGGACCACCTGCTCGGGCGTGAGCGCTACGTCGGAGTCTCCGGTATTATGATCCGTCCCGATGTATACATCGCCGCCGGCATCTCCGGCCAGGTCCAGCACATGGTCGGCGTGAATGAGGCCGGAGTCATCATCGCGATAAACAAGGACAAAAACGCGCCCATATTCTCGCAGTGCGACTATGGTATAGTCGGAGACATGTATCAGGCGCTCTCCGCGATAATTGAAAAGCTCGACTGACACAGGAGGACAAATATGAACAAGCTCTATCAGCCCATACGCATCAACAAGCTGGAACTCAAAAACAGGATAGTCATGGCCCCCATGAGCGTCGGCAACACCAAGGACGGCTTTGCCACGGAGAGGGACGTCGAGTTCTTCCGCCGCCGCGCCAGGGGCGGGGCCGGACTCATCGTGTTCGCCAACATCCAGTGGGACCGCGTACGCTACAACCCCCACGACGGCGCGCTGCTGTTTGACGAAAGCTATGTCCCCTCGCTCCGCAAGGTCACGGACGCGGTGCACGCCGAGGGCAGCAAGATGTTCGCCCAGCTCATGCACACCGGTCGCTACTCCAAGCAGGCCACTCACATGAATCAGCAGGCCGTCGCCCCCTCCGCCATCCCCTCCAGGTACACCGGCTACGAGATGCCCAGGGAGCTCACCATCGATGAGATTCACGAGTTTGTAGACTGGCAGGCCCAGGCGGCGAAGCTGGCTATGGAGGCAGGCTTTGACGGCATCGAGATCGAGACCAACTCCGGCTATCTCTTCGGTCAGTTTTTCTCCCCGCTGACGAACAAGCGCACCGACGAATACGGCGGCGACCTCGAAGGACGCACCCGCTTCATGGTCGAGACGCTCGCCGCCGTCCGCGAGGCCGTGGGCCCGGACGTGCCCATCCAGATCCGCGTCAGCGGCAATGACCTCATGCCCGGCAGCTGCAGCGGCGACGACATGGCCGAGATCTGCGAGTACCTGGATAAGACCGGCTATCTGGACGCCATCTCCGTCACCGCAGGCTGGCACGAGTCCGCAGTGCCGCTGGTCACCATGGAGCTGCCCCACGCTACCTGGGCATACCTCGGCAGGCAGATCAAAAAGCGCGTCGGCTGCGTCGTCATGCAGGGCATGCGCCTGAACATAGACAGCGCAGAACGCCTGGTCGAGAGCGGAGACGTGGACATGGCCGTCATGGGCAGGCCCTTCCTCGCCGACCCGAACATCGCAAAGAAGGCCACCGAGGGCCGTAAGAACGAGATCCGTCCCTGCATTGGCTGCAACGAGTACTGCCTTGACATGATAATGAAGCACAAGACCGCCGGCTGCATTGGCAACGCCGAGTGCAACAACGAGATCGATCTCATGGACGAAAACGACCTGCTCCCCACCGAGGTCAAGAGCGACACCCCCGAGAATATACTCGTCATCGGCGCCGGCCCCGCCGGAATGGAGTTTGCCCGCGTCGCCGCGCTGCGCGGCCACAAGGTCACGATCTGGGAGAAGCTGAACCGCACCATCGGCCTGACCATGCTCTCCTCCACCCCGCCGAGGCGCAAGGAAATCCGCCTGCTCACCCAGTGGCTCGATTCCGAGTGCCGCCGTCTGGGCGTGGACATCGTCCTCAACAAGGAGGCGACCGTGGAGAATCTCACCGCCGTGAAGGGTCAGTATGACCGCGTGGTCCTCGCCTGCGGCGCCAAGGCGTTCATGCCGTCCATCCCCATTGAGGAGAGCTCCGACGTTGTCAACGCCTGGGACGTTCTCGCCGGCACGGCCTCCGTGGGCAGGAACGTCGTCGTCATCGGCGGCGGCGCCACCGGTGTCGAGACCGCCATGTTCATTGCGGAAATGGGCACCATCTCTGCCGAGCAGCTCAGGTTCATGATGATCTACGACGCTGAGCCCTACGAGAAACTCAAGGAGCTGCTGAACACCGGCTCCAAGAAGGTCTCCGTGGTCGAGATGCAGCAGAAGCTCGCGGCGGACATCACTCCGGGCTGCCGCTGGTCGATCATGGCCCGCTGCCGCCAGCTCGGCGTGGAGATGCTCAAGGACACCCGCGTCGTATCCATATCCAAGGCGGGCGTCACCGTCTTCGGCGATGACGGCGAGAAGCTCATCCCCGCGGACACGGTCGTAATGGCCGCCGGCGCCCGTCCCAGCGGAGACATGGCCGAGAAGCTCCAGGGTCTCTTCAGTCACGTCGATGTGGTGGGCGACGCCGTTACCGTCGGTAAGATAGCCGATGCCATCCGCTCCGCTTACAACATTGCAAGCAAAATATAAGAATAAATTGACTAAAGGAGAATAATTATGAATTTCAAACTTACCGAAGAACAGGAGCTGCTGCTTGAGAGCGTTGACGAGTTTCTGGACAACTGCGGCTTCGACGAGA
The DNA here is from genome assembly GCA_900546485.1 of uncultured Eubacteriales bacterium. GTDB lineage: Bacteria > Bacillota > Clostridia > Oscillospirales > Oscillospiraceae > Scatomorpha. Next base: position 9,825 of record URDK01000018.1, on the reverse strand, counting down.
AGTACCTCAAAAAGTGCTACGACGAGCACCGCCTCCCCGACGAGTTCTTCGACGCACTCAACGAGGCCGGTCTCGGCCTTTTGGGCCTGCCAGAGGAATTTGGCGGCACTCCCTTGGACTGCCTCACCATGATGCTCGTGAACGAGAAGTTCAACTCCCGCGGCTACCCCAACCGAATCGGGGCCATGCTCGAGATAGACGACATGCTCACTTTCGGCAATGAGTACCACCAGAAGGCGGTCTTTGATACCCTCACCAAGCAGGCTAAAGCCTTCTGCCTCGGTTTCACTGAACCACAAGCCGGTTCCGACAGCCTTGCCATCACCTCCACCGCCACGCGCAAGGACGGCAAGGTCTATCTCAACGGCCACAAGTGCTTCATAACCGCCGCCGACGAGGCAAAGTACATACTTTTCCTCACCATGGACAAGGACAGCGGCAAGTCCCCCTATCAGTCCGCCTCCATGTGGATGGTCCCCCTGGACGCCCCTGGTGTGAAGATCACCAAGATGCACAAGATCGGCTGGAAGCTGACCGGCAGCTTCTGCGACGTGTACCTTGAGAACGTCGAGGTTGACGAAAACGCCCTGGTCGGCGTAGAGGGCAACGGCTTTATGCAGCTCATGAAGAACTTCGAGGTCGAGCGTCTGCTCATGGCCTGCTCCGCCGTCGGCATGGCCGAGTGTGCTTACAACGACGCTCTCAGCTACGCCAAGCAGCGCATACAGTTCGGCAAGCCCATCGGCAGCTTCCAGATGATTCAGGAGAAGCTGGTCCAGATGAAGATCAAGATTGAGAACATGCGTAACTTTGTCTACAAGTGCGCCTGGGAGAAGGACAACAACATCTCCATTCAGACCTCCGCCAATCTCTGTAAGATCTACTGTGCCCAGGCGGCCTTCGAGGTCTGTGACGACGCAATGCAGATCATGGGCGGCATCGGCTACACCGAGGACAGCCGCGTCTCCCGCACGTGGCGCGATGTGCGCGTCATGCGTATCGGCGGCGGCACAGACGAGATTCTCATCAAGTCCGCAGCCAAGCAGCTGCTCAAGTAACATCCGGAAAATTCAGACGGAGGAAGCCTTTCGGCTTCCTCCTTTTCATATTTTGTACTTTTCAAGTTTTGCATACAGCGTTTTTCTCGAGATACCCATCTCCGAGGCTACGGCGCTCTTGTTCCCGCGGTGCGCAATCATCAGCTTCATGATGAGTTCCCGCTCGTATTCGCCGTAACTTTCCGCCTTCAGCGGCTCGGTCTTACCCGCCTCCGGCTCCGGGCGCTGCTCCGCGGGCTTCGCCGGAAGAGGCTGCGCCGCGCGCATCCTTCTGGCGTGGAAGTCAAGCGGCAGGTCCTTTGAGGTTATGACTTCGCTCGCCGTTACGTTCATGCAGCGCTCGATGACGTTTCTCAGCTCACGGACGTTGCCGGGCCAGTCATAGGACATCATCAGCTCCAGCACCTCGTCCGAGACACCTGTGACCCGCTTGCCGAAGCTCCGGGAAAAGCCGTCGAGCATGTAGTCTATGAGCAGGGGTATGTCGCTCTTTCTGTCCCTCAGCGGCGGGATGTTCAGCGTGAACACGTTCAGCCTGTAATAGAGGTCGAGCCGGAACTTGCCGTCGTTCACATACTCCCAAAGGTCCTTATTCGTAGCGGATATAACACGCACATCAGTGGCTACGGCACGGTTACCCCCCACCCTTGTCACCACACCGTCCTCGAGCACTCGAAGCAATAGCACCTGCATGTCCAGGGGTATCTCCGCTATCTCGTCCAAAAACAGCGTGCCGCCATCGGCAGCTTCGAATTTGCCCATAGCGCCACCGCGCTTTGCTCCCGTGAATGCCCCCTCCTCGTAGCCGAACAGCTCTGTGCTGAGCAGCTCTCTCGGCAGTGCAGCACAGTTTATGGCCACGAATGGCTTGCTCCGCCTGGAGGACTCATTGTGCAACGACTGAGCAAAGAGCTCCTTGCCGGTGCCGGACTCGCCAAAGATAAGGATATTGGAGTTTCCGGCCGCGGCGCTCCTCGCTTGCTGCACTGTACGCTCAAAGACGTCGCTCTTGCCTATCAGCTTATCAAACGTAAAGGCCGGCCCCGTGTTCGACACCTTGTTGATGTACTTTTGCAGGGCTTTGCGGTCAGTCATGACGATGGCCAGACCTCGCGGCTGCTTTTCCTCGCTGCTGATCTTTAGGAAATCGACCATATATTCCCGCTCACCGCCGTCTTTCACCGGCATGACAACGCTTTTGGAGGTGATGTCCGCCCCTCCGTTGAGGCATTTGATGCCGTCCTTCAGAGCTGGATACACCTCGGAGAACTTCTTGCCGCCTATCTCTGATATATTTGTGCCCATATCACGGTAAAAACTATCGCTTGCGTCAAGTATATTACCGTCGGTATCTACAGAAATGAAAATGGAGGAGCGCTGGTTCAAAACTGACTCCAGCACCCGGTCCTTAATATCCACCTCCGGGAGATTCAATCGGTTCGACAGCATTAAAAAGCTCTCGATCGAGAGCGACACGACGGACAAGGTCTGCTCCGACAGCCTCCTGAGCGGGATGATGACAAGCATAGAAGTCTCGTTCATCATTGGATTGTTGATTGGCGGCAGGCAGAACAGTGCAAAGGCGGACAGGGCCTCGCAATAATTCTCCGCACCTATCGTGAACTCTAACTTGCGGCTCCTGGAGGCCAGCGACACGGCCGTTGAGCCGACCATCTGCTCCGAGAAACATGCTCCAAAGCTGATATTCAGCCGCTTCAGCTCGCGAAGGAGCTCCCTGTTTCCTCCCTTGTTGTAGACTCTCAGATTCTTGTTTAAATAGAACACGGCCGCCCCAATAGCGCCTAGCGCCTGGTCCATGTCCTTAAACAACTTCTCAAACTTCATGTAGTGATACTGCATGAGTTTGGACGTGCTTTTTATCGTGGCCTCCTTATCCTGCGTGGCTGGCAGGACGTCCCCTGTATGAGGGATATTCAGTCCGCGGGAACGCAACCAACCCTGGCTCACGCACTGCCGCACAGCAGGACTGAGCAATTTTTTCCCGCTGAGGCAAAGTTTCTTTGACTCGGTTATCTGTTGCTGGAGCTGTATCAAGCCCAATGCGGCCTTCATACTGTTTCCTCCTGTGCAAAACTGTGTTTCATATTGTATATTATTGTATCATTTTTTGTGAATTAGTAAAGTATATTTTATATAATTATGGTGCCTTGTCCCCTATTGTATAATTTTGTGTTGTTTTGTGACGAAATGTGTGTATACTTGACACCATAAAACGTGCTGAGCAGTTTTTTCACAAAGTTCTGCTTTGGCGAGAAGTTTGCTATTTAAATATCATAGATGCGGTTTCGCCCTAAATACGGCGGAATTGGAATGGAGGATGTCTATGTTTGGAGTCTACAACTGGTTTTGTATGAATGCTTTGGAAAACCCGTCCAAAACAGCTCTCATCACCGAGGCCGGACGGGTCTCCTACGGTGAGTTGAACGGACGCATAAACCGGCTGGCATATGGGATGAAGTCGGCCGGCATCCGGAAAGGAACGCGGGTCGGGCTCTTGTTCCCCAACGGCCAGACCTATATAGAGGCCCTCTTTGCCGTTTTAAAGCTCGGGGCCTTTGCCGTACCATTCAACACCCGCTTCGGGGCAGCTGAGGTCACTGAACTTGTTGATGCAGTAGGCTGCGAGTACATGCTCTACGGCAAGGCCTTTGAGGGCATGGTCTCCGATCTCGAGTGTCCCGGCGTGCTCTGGTACGGCGAGGGGGAGCTCTCCTCCGACTACGGCAAAATCGCCAACCTGTACGATAACAAGATGGAAAACTGGGACTTTTTCGAGGAAATGAGCGCGGAAGACGAGGTCATGGCCATATTCACCGGCGGGACCACAGGGCGCTCCAAAGCCGCCGTGCACACGCATCAGGGGCTGCTGATGCAGGTGCTCCCCCGCGTCATCGACTACACCAGGACCGACGTGTACCTCAACTTTGCCCCGCTCTTCCACGTCGGTGGCCTGTCTGCACTGATGGTCACCTTTGCAACATGCAACACGTTCGTGAGCATGGAAAGGTTCATTCCCGAGGTGATCATGCGGGTCATACAGGAGGAGCGCGTGACACAGATGTTCCTCATCCCGCCCAATATCTGCGAGCGTTTTAAGGCCTCGACCGAATGGGGAAAGTACGATCTCTCCTCCGTCAGGCTCGTCCGGGTCGGCGGCGGCGCGTGGAACGAAAAGGTCATTGACGACGTGTTCAGTGTCTTCCCCAAGGCCGAGATATTCAACGCCTACAGCTGCAGCGAGTTCATCGCCTGCGTGAACATCACATGCAGCCGCGATATGATAAAGGATAACCCCAAACTGACCACAGCGCTCGGCAAGCCCTCCTACTATACCGAGATACTCGTCCTCGATGACGACGGCAAGTCCGTCCCCTGCGGCGTCCCCGGTGAGCTCTGGGGCAAATGTCCCGGCATGATGAAACGCTACCTCGGCTTTAACGGCAGCGACAGGGACGGATTCATGCCGACCGGCGACCTCGTCACGGTCGACGAGGAGGGCTATGTCTACTTCGTCAGCCGCAAGAAGGATATGATAAAGTGCGGCGGCGAGAACATCTATGCTCAGGAGGTCGAGGACGTCATTAAGCGCCATCCCGCCGTTGCCAACTGCGGCGTTGTGGGCCTGCCCGACAGCAGCTGGGGCGAGATAGTGGCCGCCGCCGTAGTGCTCCGTCCCGGCATGACTTTGACCGCGGACGAGCTCATCGAGTTCTGCCGGCGCAACATGAGCAGCTACAAAAAGCCGCGCAAAGTGTTCATCATGGACGCCCTACCCCTCACCGCAAAGGGCACGGTCAAGAAGAGCGAACTTAAAGAAATTCTGTCCGCAATGTGAGAGCGGGCTGCGTGAAAGGAGCAGTTATGAGATACAAGGATGTACCGGAATTCGGCGCGCTCTACGGAGTGAAGGTGGTTTGCGCCGCGATGTCGCAGGCTGGCCCCTATGCGGCCGAGCTCATGGCCGAGATGGGCGCAGACGTGACATGGATCGAGAATCCAGACAACATGGATGTTGTTCGTATGCGCCTCGGCATGACCGGCGAAAGCGAGCGCCGCAACATGCGCAACCTATGCATGAGAATTCCCACTGACGAGGGCAAGGCCACGCTGCTGAAAATGCTCTCCACTGCTGACATATTTATAGAATCCTCCAAGGGACTGCAGTATGAAAAATACGGTCTCTCCGACGATGTGCTCTGGCAAGCAAACCCCAGGCTGGTCATCGTACACATTTCCGGCTACGGAAAATACGGCGTTAAGGAGTATGTGGACAGGCCCTCCTACGACCCTGTAGCTCAGGCCTTTTCCGGCATTATGGACCTGCAGGGCTTCCCTGACAAGCCGCCCATCCAGGCTCAGGTAAGCATGCTGGACTACTACACGGCGCTCCATGCCTCCACTGCCGCCCTTGCAGCTCTGCGCAAGGCCGAAAAGACCGGCGTTGGCGACAGCATTGACGTCGCACAGTACGAGATAGGTTTCCGCTGCAGCGCCAACAAGGTCTCGGAATACTTCACCCTCGGTGAGTACACGCCCAAGGTAGGCAACCACAACCCCAACTATGCCGCCTGGGGCACCTACGTCTGCAAGGACGGGGCAGCGGTCATGCTAATCATACTTGGCGTGCCCTCTGTGAAGCGCATATGTACCCTGCTCGGGCTCGAGTATCCCTCCGAGCTCTTCCCCGCCGGAAAGGGCAACATACCTATAGACAGCGAAGGCGCAACGGTGGTCGAGGCCGCCCTAAAGGACTATTGCGACACTCACACAGCGTCAGAAATGGAGCTTGAATTCTCCAACATGCGTATCCCCTGCTGCCGAGTCATGAACTATGAGGACATAAAGACGAACGAGCAGTACGCCGCGCGCGAGACCATTATCCAGTGGGACGCCGCCCCTGGCAGCCGCTATGAGGGCACAAAGATAACGGGCGCCGCCCCCGTGCCCAGATTCAAGCGCAATCCCCAGCAAATCTGGCGGGGCTGCCCCTACATCGGCTGCGACAACGAGGACGTGCTGCTAGACTATGGCCTCACTACGGATCAGATATCCGAATTGTGCGAGAAGGACGTCATCGTTGTCCCCCGCTCGGACATCAACTATTTCTAAAAATCACATAATAAACAGTTTTATTCCGCTGCATTGGCACAGAAGTTTCTATGCATGTTTTTGTTGCATGACAATTTCTAAACAATGCAGCGGAATATTTTTTCTGAAAGGAGGTTGAGTATGTCAGGCGAAGGAAAAGAAGGACCGGTCCTAACCTGTCGGCGTGGGCACATCATGATCGTCACGATCAGCCGTGAACACGCTGCGAACTCGGTAGACCCGGAAACGGCGTTCCTGCTTGACTCGGCCCTCAACGAGGCGGAGGAAGACGACAGCGTATACGCGGTCATCCTCACCGGCGCCGGAAGCAAGTTTTTCTGCACGGGGCAAGATCTGAAGTGCCTTTCATCCGGAAACAGCAAGGGCTGCGCCATACCTGGCCACGGCTGGGCCGGCATAACGGAACGCGTGTTCCCCAAGCCCCTGTTGGCCGCGGTCAACGGCTATGCCCTGGGCGGCGGCACGGAGATAGCGCTCGCCTGCGACATGATCGTCGCTTCGGAAAACGCCAGCTTCGGTCTGCCGGAGGTCAAGCGCGGCATATTCGCAGCTGGAGGCGGCCCGATACGACTCGCCCACGCGGTTTCCAAGGCGGCAGCCATGGAGCTTCTGCTGACAGGAGACGCCATAAGCGCGGAAAGAGCCCTTCAGCTTGGGCTTATCAACTATGTCGTGCCGGCCAGGGAGTTGTTGGAGCGAACCATCTTGCTTGCAGAGAAGATCGCGGCAAACGCGCCGCTGTCGCTGAGATACACAAAGCAGCTGTACTCAAAAGCCCAGTGCTCGTCGCCGGAAGAGGCCTTTGCCACAAGCGAATTGATAAAGAAAATAGTCTTCAGTTCCAGCGACGCCAAAGAAGGCCCCCGGGCATTTGCGGAAAAACGCCAGCCCGTTTGGACCGGCAGATAAGCGGCCGCACCGCCGCCTACAAAGGAGAACATTGTATGGATAAGAAAGTAGTTAAAAAAATCGTCGATGTCGTCATCGCAATAGTTATCGGCGTTGTCTTCTCTCTCCTCAGGTTTGGAGATCTGACGCCTGAGGCCATGAAGTTCATCGGCATATTCATAGCCACCATGTATCTGATGATACGCCGCGCTTTCCCGGACCACATAACCATTCTCCTCTCACTCGGATGCCTACTTCTGTTCAAGGTCTCCGATTCAGGGTCCGTTTTCGCCCCATTCGCAGGCACCACGGTCTGGCTGGTCATCCCGATATTCGGTTTTGCGGCCTGCCTTTCCGCCAGCGGCCTCATGAAGCGCATCGCCCTGCACATCATGAAGATCTTCCCCACCAGCTTCAAGGGCAACATCACCGCCCTGATGGCCACCGGCACCATACTCAGTCCCCTGATCCCCTCTGTCAACGCCAAGGTGTCCATTCTCGCCCCCTTCACAAGCGCCATTGCCGACGAGTGCGGTTATGAGAAGGGCAGCAAGGGCGCTGTAGGCCTCTTCTCCGCAAACTTCATTTCCGCGGGCATTCTCGGCAATGCGTTCCTCACCGGCTCCGTCTACGTCTCCATCCTCATGGGCTTCATGAGCGATGAGGTCAAGGCCACTTTCACCTGGGGCACCTGGTTCCTCGCCGCAGCCGTGTGGCTCGTGCTGGTGCTGGTGCTCAGCTACATCATGATAGTCAAGACCTGCGACCCGGGCACCGCCTCCGCCATGTCCAAGGAATACATCGAGAATAGGCTCAAGGAAATGGGCAAGATGGGCGCCAAGGAAAAGACCGCTGCAATCGTTCTCGCCATCGCCATGGTCTGCTGGATACTGCAGGACCAGATCGGCGTCTCCGCCTACATAACCTGCATGATAGCCTTTGGCGTTCTTGCTGCCTGCGGTCTCATGTCAGGCCCCGAGTTCGGCACCAAGATCTCCTGGGCTACTGTCATCATGATTGGAGGCATACTGTCTCTGGCCGATCTGACCAAAAATCTTGGCATATCCGCCTGGCTTGCCGGTCTCATTGGGCCCTATCTGACCTGGATGCTTACCAGCCCCTATATTTTTGTGCTCGGAATCTGCATTATAACCTACCTGCTCCGCTTCGTCGTCATCTCGCAGGTCGTCACGGTCACGATAGTCAACGCGATTTTTGGTGCTCTCGCCATCGAGGCCGGATACAATCCGTTCGTTCTGCTCTTTACCTCTTTCATGGCCGCTCAGAACTGGAACCTCTCCTTCCACAACACCCTTTACATGAGTGCCCACGGCGCCAACAGTGGCCGACTCGAGGACCACAAGGACGTCGTTCCCATCGCCTACGGCTACATGGCCATAAACACCATTGCCTGCCTCGTCAGCGTACCTGTCTGGCAACTCATGGGCTTCATCACTTGATCAACACCATTTGAACACCACACAATACACAATCTTACTCAGGAGGAAAAACAATGGCAAAGAGATCTGACGTACCCGTATTTGGCCCCCTGCACGGTCTGAAGATAATGCACCAATCCGTTTCCATTGCTGGCCCATTCTGTGCTGAGCTGTTTGCTGAGCTCGGTGCGGACGTAATCTGGATAGAGAGCCCCTACGCCGCCGATATTGGCCGCCTCACCACCACCAACATGGGCCAGAGCGAGCGCCGCAATGTCCGCAGCCTCTGCATGGACATCTTCAAAGGCGAGGGCAAGGAGACCTTCCTCAAGCTCATCAAGGACGTGGACATCTTCTTCGAGGGCTCCCGCCCCGGTCAATACCAGAAGCACGGCATTACTGACGAGCTGCTCTGGGAGATCAACCCCAAGCTCATCATCGGCCACATTTCCGGCTACGGCCAGTACGGAGACCCCGACTACGTTGGCCGCGCCAGCTATGATCCGGTGGCTCAGGCCTTCGGCGGATTCATGTACATGAACTCCCATGAGAACGAGAAACCCCGCTCTGTCAACGGCTATATTGGCGACTACTACACCTCGCTCTACATGGCCTTTTCCCTCATGTCCGCATACTACAACATGCTCCGCACCGGTAAGGGCGAGAGCATCGACATAGCCCAGTTCGAAACCTTCGTCCGCATGACCGGCGTCTACGCCATGGACACTTTCAACGGAGACCGTCCCTTTGTCCTCTGGCCGGACAACAATGCCGACGGCTGCTGCTGGAACGCCTACAAGACCAAGGACGACCAGTGGTTCTATCTGCTTGTTCAGGGCGCACTCATGAAGAAGGTGACGGCTCTGCTGGGCATCCCCTTCGGTGTTGACGGCTACCCCGCCGCCGGTGTCTGGAAGATCAGCACCCCCTACGGTCGCGAGCTTGAGGACGCCATCACCGCCAAGATCGCCAGCATGACCCTCGACGAGGCGCAGAAGTGGTGCGACGACAACGGTATCCCCGGCAGCCGCATAGTCAACTTCTACGACATGATGGAGCACCCCCACTACAAGGCCAGGGGCACCCTCATTTCCTGGCCGCGCACCGACAACGGCCGCATGGTCACCGGCTCCAACATTGTGCCCAGGTTCAAGAACACCGAGTGCAAAGTCTGGCGCGGCTGCCCCACATGCGGCATGGACAACGAGGACATCCTCGCCGACATCGGCTACACCCCCGATCAAATCCAGCAGCTCTATAACGCCGACATACTCCGCAAGGGCGACATGAGTGCCAACAAGTATGACATG